>JAKPPK010000401.1 GCA_029547385.1 Candidatus Latescibacterota bacterium | reverse complement strand
ATTCGTGGCGGGGATCCGCCAAACGGGCTTCGGTGTACCGATCATAGAACTGCTGCATGCGCAAACCTCGTTGGCGTTACGCGGGTCATTTCGGATCCCGCACACGCCACGGCTTCAACACGTAGTTGCCGTCCCTTTCTTCTGAAATGAATATCGCCGGTCCCGAACGGGCCGGCAACGAGGGAGCGTCCCTCCTTGACTACTCCGGGTTGATTCCTTCCCTTCTGTACGCAGGGAGGGTCTGGGAAAACGGTTCAGATGATGGAGACGGTGGAGTGGCTGAAGAACACGAAATTCGCGTCAGGGTTACCCCTCGCGACAGCGAACAAGTCAACCGCGTATTTCGCATACTCACGGCGCGGATCAACGAACGGTACACCACCGCAATCACGCAGAGCAGCGAGAATCCGCGCCTGGTACTCAACGTCGAGCCAAGCCTCGCCGCCGAGGCGTTCAGGATTCGCGAAGACGGTCGGGCAACAGTGATCGAAGGTGGCTCGCCTCTCGGCCTGCTGTACGGCGTGGGCAAATTCCTGCGCACAAGCCGGTTCGAGGGTGCGTTCACGGCCTCACCTTGGCGTGGTGTGTCCGCGCCGCGAGGTTCCTTGCGCGGAATGTACTTCGCCACTCACTTCCACAACTGGTACCACGTCGCCCCGGAGAATGAAATCACCCGCTACGTGGAAGACATGGCCCTCTGGGGCGTGAACGCGATCAAGACGGCATTCCCGTTCATCAATCTGCGAGACTGGGAGGACCCGGAAACAGAACATGCCCTCACAATGACGCGCAAATTCGCGAGAACTGCCCGGGACCTTGGTCTGAAATTCGCGATCGGCATCAACAACACGATGTTCAGCGGCGCGCCTTCTCACATCCGCGCCGTTCGGTTGCCGGACCCGACTCATCGCCGGGGCAACAGCGGGCATCCGGTCTGTCCGAGTAACCCGGAGGGACGTGACTATCTCCTGGCGAACGCCAAGCGCCTTTTCGAGGAGCTGTCAGGTGTCGGCCTGGATCTCGTGACGTTCTGGCCCTACGACGAGGGCGGGTGCGCGTGTGACCGGTGCTCGCCCTGGGGCTGCAACGGGTTTCTCCGCCTTTCCCACGATTTCACCGAACTGGCGCGCGAGTACTTCCCGAACATCAAGACCGTTCTTTCGACGTGGATGTTTGATACACCACCGGAAGGAGAATGGGAGGGCCTGACAGAAGCCCTGAAGGACGGCAACAACTGGGTTGATTACATCCTCGCAGATGCGCACGAGGACTTTCCCCGCTACCCGCTCGACGTCGGTGTGCCCGGCAATCTACCTCTCGTCAACTTCCCGGAAATCAGCATGTGGGGCAACTGGCCGTGGGGCGGCGTTGGCGCCAACCCGCTCCCCGCGCGTTTTCAGCGGCTCTGGGATCAGGTGAAGCATGTTGTGAGGGGTGGATTTCCGTACAGCGAAGGCATCTATGAAGACATGAACAAAGCGATAGTGGCGCAGTTCTACTGGACGCCAGAAAGGAGTGCACGCGACACTCTCAGAGAGTACATCGCCTACGAATTCGGAGGCAAAGCAATTGAAGAGACAGTTGCACTCGTGGAAGCGCTGGAAATGGCTGCCACACGCTCATACACCAAGCAGCTGGTGGATGTCGGGTTGGTGAGAACTGCACGGGAACTCGCAGACAAAGTGCATGAGAAAATGCCCGCATGGGCGCGGACAGGCTGGCGGTGGGAGATTCTGCGTCTGCGCGCGATTCTCGACCATGAGCGATTCGCGGGCGAAGGGTTCGCAACTTCCGAGGCCGAACGTGCGTTGGAGCGTCTGATCGAGATTTACCACTGCGAGATGGAAACGGATGATCCGTACCACCACCGTGTGAGGCCGCCATTGGCGAGGGCGGTGTCGCGCCGGGGGAACCTCTGAATCTGTGCGTTCCGAAAGGTGCAGACGGATGACGGCGCAGAGGAGAGACACGCTCCTCTGCGCCGTTCCATGTCAATTCCCCGAAGTCTTACTGCGCCGTCTCGACTGCCGCAGCTTTCTGCTCGGCGGTGCGCAGGTCCCGTTTCTCGGTTACCCGTGCCGCCTTCCCACGCAGATCTCTCAGATAGAAAATACGGGAACGTCTCACGCGGCCCCTGCGGACTACTTCGATCTTCGCGAGGCGGGGCGAATGGAGCGGGAAAATCCGTTCGATGCCGATGCCTGCGGTCACTTTGCGTACGGTGAACGAAGCATTGCTGGATGATCCCCCGTGCCGCTGAATCACGGTTCCGCGGAACACCTGTATGCGCTCGTTGTCACCTTCCACGATTCGAACATGCACGTCCACCAGATCACCCGTCTTGAATTCCGGAATCGCGAAGGTGACTTCGCCGTTCTCGTTCCGTTCCTCTTCCCGCCGGTGTTTGCGGTCTACCAGGTCAACCAGATCCATGTTTCCTCCATTCGGCACGTAGTGCCTGTTTTGTCCCACCGGCACTGAGTGCCCTGTAGCGCGCAGTTCACCGCGCATTCAAATACGTTTTGCCGTTCGGGAGACCTGCACCCGACTGAGGGGAGCCCGATGCTCGCGTTCGAGGGGTGCAGGCTTTCGATCTACACCATGTCGGGCCTGCGAGCCCTTGTCCTTTCAAGCGCCTGCTGTCTTCTCCACTTCCGGATTTCCGCGTGGTTTCCACTCACAAGAACCTGCGGTACTGCCTCGCCTTCGAACACCTGAGGACGTGTATACCAGGGACAATCCAGCATGCCATCCTGAAACGAATCCTCCATGGCGGACTCGAAATTGCCCAGCACACCCGGAATCAGCCGCACGACGGCGTCCACCAGCACGAGAGCCGGAAGCTCCCCTCCGGTAAGGACGTAATCGCCGATAGATACTTCCCTGTCCACGTACCTCGCTCGAAACCGTTCGTCCACGCCGCGATAATGGCCGCAAATCAGGATGAGATGTTGCTCAAGCGACAACTCGTTCGCAATACGTTGCGTCAGCGGTTCTCCGTCTGGAGCGAGAAGAATGACCGCACCATCGCCATGGTCTCTTTTTACGGCCTCTACGCCCCTTTTCAGCGGTTCCGGCATCAGAACCATGCCGCCGCCCCCGCCGAATGGAGTGTCATCTACGGTTCCACGTGCATCATCCGCCCACTGGCGAAGATCGTGCGGGCGAACGGCGACCAGACCCTTGCTCTGCGCGCGCCCGAGAATGCTGACGGCAAGCGGCGAAACGAAAAGCTCAGGAAAAAGCGTTATTACGTCGATTTCCACGTCCGTCGCCTCCGCCGCGCTCTCACAGGTCCAGCAGGCCCGGCACGAGGTGGAGCGTCACCAACTTTTCTTCAAGATCGACACGTTTTACGAAATCCTGCACGAGCGGGACCAGATGCTCAGTTTCGCCGGCCTTTACCACGAGGAGTTCGCCTGACGGTAACTGAACCACGTCGACAACCTCTCCGAGATGCTCAAGACTCTCGGACACGACGTGCAAACCCACAAGATCGTACACGAAGTACGTGTTTTCGGGCAGCGATTCGGCGGGAAGCGCGGGCGCTTCCAGCAACGCGTTGCGCAACGGCAATGCCGCTTCCGGTGTGTCGATGCCCACCAGCTTCAGGCCGATCGCCCTGCCCAGCCGACGCCACCCGGTAACCTCGAACTCGCCGAGATCGACTCCATTCCTCGTCACCGTCACTTTGCCGACGGAATCGAACCGGGTCGCCTCATCGGAAAGCAACTCCACCTTGAGTTCGCCCCGCACTCCGTGCGGGCGAAGAATACGCCCTATCGGAACCCGCTGTGGGCGCATTCGCGGACCTCCGGCGCCGTCAGGCAGATGCTTTGGGCCGTGAAATGCCAGCGTTTTTGAGGAGATTCCCCACGGTTTCGCTGGGAACCGCACCGACGCTCAGCCAGTACTCCACACGCTCTTTCTTGAACGTGACGATGGGCGGATTCTGCGCGGGGCTGTAGAAACCGACCTCTTCCACCGCTTCCGCATCACGCCGGTTCTTCCGGTCGGTAATGATCACCCGATAGCTGGGAGCTTTCTTTGCGCCGATTCTTTTCAGACGCATTGTTGCTGGCACGCGTAACTCCTCTGAAAGAAGTGCACGAAATCCGGAACGACGCCGGAATATCCTACCGGAATCGTCTCGGAGAGACATTTGCGAGTTTCTGAGACATCGCCGCTGCCGTGGCCTTGCTTCCCGGTCGATGCTTCGACAGCATTTTCCGCATGACGTCAAACTGCTTGAGAAGGCGATTCAGTTCCTGAACTGTGGTTCCCGACCCCGTTGAAATGCGTCGGCGACGGCCTCCATTGATGATCTCCGGGCGTTCCCGTTCTTCCCTCGTCATCGAATGGATCATGGCTTCAATGCGACCAAGAGCCTTGTCGTCAACTTTCGCGCCGAGCAGTTCACGATTCATGCCGGGCAACATGCCGAGAAGTTGGTCCAAAGGCCCCATCTTTTTTACCTGCTGCAACTGACCCAGGAAATCATCCAACGTGAAGGCGCGGGTCCGCAGTTTCTTTTCCAGTTCCCGTGCTTCTTCCTGGTTCACTGCTGCCTGAGCGCGTTCGACAAGCGAGACGATGTCGCCCATTCCAAGTATGCGATTCGCCATCCTGTCAGGATGAAATACGTCCAGCGCATCAAGGGTTTCACCGGTGGAAATGAACTTGATCGGCTTTCCGGAAACCTCTCTCACGCTGAGCGCTGCGCCACCGCGTGCGTCGCCGTCCATCTTCGAAAGGATAACGCCGGTCAGATCCAGACGCCGGCCGAAATCACGTGCCACTTCGGCAGCGATTTGTCCGGTCATCGCATCCACGACGAGAAGCGTCTCCTGGGGCTTGACCTCGGCGGAAATCTCTTCCAGCTCCCGCATCATCTCTTCGTCTATATTCAAACGCCCCGCAGTGTCAAGAATCACGACATCGTCACCGGCTTTTCGCGCGGCGGCTATACCCTGACGCGCGATATTCACGGGGTTTGTGCCCTCTGGCGAACGAAAAACCGGAACGCCTGCCTGCTTGCCGATCTGCTCGAGCTGATCGATTGCCGCAGGGCGGTACACGTCCGCGGCAATAAGGTGGGGATGGCGGCCCTTCCCTTTCAGGAATAAAGCCAGCTTCCCGCAGGCAGTTGTCTTCCCCGAACCCTGCAACCCTGCCAGCATGACCACGGCAGGCATGGCTCCGTCAATCGCAAGGGTCGACGCGGAGGATCCCATCAACCTCACCAGCTCGTCGTACACAATCTTTACGACCTGTTGACCCGGGCTGATGCTGCGAAGGACTTCCTGCCCCACCGCGAGGTGTTCCACCCGTTTGACGAACTCTTTCGCAACGTGGAAATTGACATCCGCTGCGAGCAAGGCCTTGCGAACCTCGCCCAGTGCGTCTTTCACATTGCCCGGCGAAAGGGCACCTCTTCCGCGCAGTCTGCGGAAGATGTCGTCAAGGGCGGAGGAGAGGCTTTCAAGCATGGCAAATGCCGGTAAGTGTGTCGCGACAAAACAGACTTATAAAGATAGTCAGCGCAATTCATCATTGCAAATGATCAACGGGCTTCCGGTTGTTCGCTGCAACGAACGACATCGAAGCACTATTGACAGCATCCGGGCAGTTCCGTATTCTTTGTATTCCTGTTCGCGGGGTAGTAGCTCAGCTTGGTTAGAGTGCCGGGCTGTCAATCCGGAGGTCGCGGGTTCGAGCCCCGTCTACCCCGCCATGTGTTTCTTGACCCTTGCAGCGCAACTGCGAGGGTTTTTCATTCCGGTGCGTCCTCTCCCACCCATTCGCGCCGGTCGAATCGCCCCTCGCGTCGCAACCGACACTGAACAATCGCATCCACAAGGTGCATGTCAAGGCTGAAATCGTTCAGCAACTCGGATTTTGTGTCCACCAGCCATCCCAGCATCTCCACCAGGTCTTCGGTCTTGCACCCGAGGGATTCCGTCCACGCGGGAAGATCGGCCAGCATGATCTGGTGTTGCTTCATACGGCGCAAACGTCGCAAATGCGCGGCGATTTTCTGTAACTGAATGTCGTCTGGTGGCACGCCCCATTCAGAAGCCACCGGCCGCGACGCGTGTTCCCCCCTAGACTCAGAACCTCCGGGGCCGGATATTTGAAAAAAAAGGCGCCAGTCCAAATGCCGCCTGCACCAGTTCCGCAAATCGCCAGAGGAGAACCGCATGCCAGGTCCTGTTTCCCTGCACCACGTTGCAATCGTGACGACAAAGTTTGACGAAAGCCTCAAGTTTTACCGCGATGTGCTGGGTTTGGGCCTCGTGCACCAGTGGAAGGGTGGCGACCGTCGCCTGTGCCTTCTAGCAGTCGGAAACGCGCGCATCGAGCTGATTGAGAAACTCACACCTCCCGACGGCGCGGGTCAAGCTGCAGAACCACCGATTGCGCACCTTACGTTCAGAGTGGATGACGTGGATACGTGGACGGAGACCGTGCGGGCGTACGGATGCGAGATTACTACCGAGCCAAAAGACGTCGTTCTCGGCGACGCTCCTGCGCGACTTTCGTTTTTTGTCGGACCGAACGGCGAAACGCTTGAGTTCTTCTCGTCAAAGGCTGTCTGAACGGAAACGTGCCGCAAAGGATGGCATGTGGGGGGACCCATGAACTCGCAACAGAGGCGCGAATACTTCCGGCAGCACCTGAAAAGCGTTCTCGCACAGGAGAATCCGTTCCTCAGACATATTACCTTCCGATACCCTCCCACAGAATCCGAATGGGGGCAGTTCCCTACTGAAATCACAGTGAACGGGCAGCACCCGGGCATTCTTGAGTTGCGGGTGAAGACGACTGCTGCAACCCCGGAGGTTCAAGTCCGGTTCCGCGCAAAAGGGTTCAGTTTCTCCCCTGACGAAGACGACCCCAGCTATTCAGTTTTCAGCGCGGTTGCGGACAAGGCCGGTGCTGATGAGCTTGCAGATTTTGTGGAGTGGGCATTTCTTGTCGCTCTGGATTCCCCGGATGACTATGATCCACTGATCAGAACTCCGGTATCAGAACAAGGACCTTCCGGCGCGCCGGCGAAACCGGGTAAGGGGTGCAGCAGCGGATGCAGAAACATCGCTCTCGCTCTTCTCTGGTTGCTGCTTGCTATTTTTGCACTGCGTTTTCTTTTCGGTGGCTGACCCATTGCGTGGCTTGTTCCAGAAATGATCGAACTCGAAGAAATCCAGCGCCATCTCGCCGCAACCTCCGTCGATGGATGGCTGTTGTACGATTTCCAGGGGATCAACCCCGTCGCCGCCCGGGTGGCCGGACTGGGCGAGAAAATGCTTACGCGCCGGTGGTTCTGTCTTATCCCACGGCAGGGAAACCCCGAATGGCTGGTCAACCAGATTGAGCGTCAGCAATTTGCCGACGTTGAGGGAGTGGTGCGCACGTTCTCCACCTGGCAACAACTCGTATCGGGCCTTTCTTCGCTCCTCCAGGGGCGCAGCCGCGTCGCGATGGAATACAGTCCGGGCGGCACCATCCCGTACGTGAGCCGGGTTGATGCCGGCACCTTGGAGATCGTGCGCAATAACGGTTGCGCTGTTGTTTCGTCGGCAGATCTCGTCCAGTGGTGTGAAGCGCGGCTTTCGGCGCGTGCGCTCGCGACCCACCTCTATGCGGCGAAGCATCTCGAAACTGCGAAAGAATCGGCGTTCGAATTCATTTTCCGACAGATGGAGGCGGGTAAGCGAATTTCCGAATACGATATTCAACAGGAAATCATCCGCTACTTCGATCTCCACGGCCTCGTCACCAGTTCCCCGCCGATCGTGGCGGCAGCGCAGAACACAAGCGATCCGCATTACCAGCCAACGTCATCGAGAGCGAAGCTGCTGGAGGAGGGCGACCTGGTCCTGGTCGACCTCTGGGCAAAAACCCGCGACCCGGGCGCGGTCTACGCGGATATTACGTGGATGGCCCACGTAAGTGATTCGGTACCGGACGAGCTGGCGCGGGTGTTCGCTGCTGTCGTGCGCGCACGTGACGCTGCGATAGATTTCCTCAAGCGCTCAGTGGCGAGAGGTGACATCGTTCTGGGGTACGAAGTTGATGACGTCGCCCGTGGTTCCGTTACGAAGGACGGGTACGGAGATCGTTTCATCCACCGGACCGGGCACAACATCGGCACGGAAGATCACGGGCGGGGTGTCAATTTCGACAATTACGAAACTCATGACGACAGACGCGTTATACCGAACATAACCTGCTCCATCGAACCCGGTCTGTATTTCGGTTTCTTCGGAATGCGGACAGAGGTAAACGTGCATATCGGCGCGCGCAGCGTGGAAGTCAGTACGGTACCGATGCAACGGCAGATAATTCCCCTGCAGAGGCATTTCCTGCGAGAAGCCACTTCGCCTTCCGAGGGCTTGTGATGCTCGATTACCTCCAAGAACAGACCGCGCGGATCAACCAGCAACTGGAGGCGGTTCTACCGCGCTCGATCACGGCGGAATGGGTGGAAGCGGTGCTGGGAACAAGCACGTATTCCGTGGACGAGGAGACTCTGACAGCCGCGCTATCGGACCCCGTGTGGGATTTCCTCGACCGCGGCGGCAAGAGGTGGCGGCCTTCGCTCATGCTGACATGTTGCGAAGCAGTATGTGG
The DNA here is from genome assembly GCA_029547385.1 of Candidatus Latescibacterota bacterium. GTDB lineage: Bacteria > Latescibacterota > MWCZ01 > MWCZ01 > MWCZ01 > MWCZ01. The sequence continues at coordinate 7,948 of JAKPPK010000401.1, read as the reverse complement.
GAGCATTGAACCCGCACGTCCTCTGGTACCGCTGATCGAACTCATCCACAATGGTACCCTGGTTCATGATGACCTGGAGGACAACAGCGATCTGCGGCGCGGGAAGCCCTGTCTCCACAAGTCGTTCGGCGTCGATATCGCAACAAACGTCGGCAGCGCCATGTATTTCATACCCCTCGTAATCCTGTACGGCCGACGCGCACACTACTCGGACGCCCAGTGCCTGTACATCTACGACCTCGTGGCTCAGGAGCTTGTCCGATGCCATTGCGGCCAGGCGATTGATATCGCGTGGCACAACGGACGAAGAGACGATATCACAGAAGATGAGTATCTCCAGATGTGCGCGTACAAAACGGGCGTGCTGGCGAGGCTTGCGGCGCGTCTTGGCGCATACGTAGGGGGTGCAACGCCGCAACAGGTGGAGGAACTCGGTCGGTTCGGAGAAACCATCGGGGTCGCGTTCCAGATTCAGGATGACATTCTGAACCTGGTTGGTGAACGTTTCGCAGAAGGCAAAGGACGCGGGGAGGACATCCACGAGGGGAAGCGCACCCTGCTGGCGTTACACGCACTTTCTCACGCCAGTTCCTCGCAGGCGGCACGCCTCCGGGAGATTCTGGCTGCGCATCCCACGGAACAGCAGGTTCTCGACGAAGCCATCTCGATCATCGCCGCGTGCGGCTCGATCGATTACGCACGCCGCAAAGCGGTCGCTCTCGTGGAAGCGAGCTGGGAAAAGGTCGCCACCCTCGTTCAGGAATCCGACGCAAAAAAACGCCTCCGCGCATTCGCGGATTTTGTTGTTCAAAGAGACCTTTAGGGACCGCAGCCCTGAGGGAGCGGGTTTCCCGAAGATCTTTGGAAGAGGCAGAAACGGGCACGCCCTTTCCGGAAAGGAAGCTACCGTGCGGAGAACCACACCACCTTTTCGGGTCGGAATCATCGGTTGTGGGGGCATTTCTCACGCGCACGCGCTCGGTTTTGGGAATCTGCCCGCGCTGTTTGAGGTTCGTGCAGTCTGCGACTCAAACGAAAAGGCGGCCCGGAAGCTCGCGGAGCCATTCGGTGAACCGCGCATCTGCTCCGATTGGCGAGAGGTGATCGCCGACCCCGAAATCGATGCAGTCGACATCCTTCTGCCGCACCACCTCCATGCGCTCGTTGGGGTATCCGCACTCCGCGCGGGAAAGCACGTGTGTCTGGAAAAGCCGCTGGCGATCACCCTTTCAGAGGGAATCGAGCTTGTTCTTGAGGCGGAGGCCTCCAACGCAGTGTTCATGGTCGCATTCAATGAACGGCACCGCTGGTCCGTCAGGACGATCAAGAAAATCGTTGACGAGGGGCGGATTGGCGACGTGTACATGGTGCGAACGGACCACAACCAGAACCCGCGTTTCGCGGCGAATGCCTGGTACCGCAACGGACAACTCGCCGGCGGGGGAGCGTTGATCGGTTCAGGGATCCACATGCTCGATCTGCTGCAGTGGTTTTGTGGAACAGCAACGAGCGTATTTGCGACCGGCGTGAAACTCCCGGAAGTCCTTGAGACGGAGACCGCGGCTTCTGTCATCGTGGAATTCGCGCCGCGCAAGGAAGGATGCCCGGACTGCATCGGGACGCTCGATATCTCCTGGGCGGCGCCGAACCATCCGTGGTACCAGTTTCTGGTCGTGTATGGAACGAGGGGAACTGTCTCCACGCTGCGGGGTGACGTCGTCAGCCTCCGCACTGCCGGGGAGCAGGAGGAGTTCCACGCTCCCGAAGGCGACACGTGGACAGATTCATTTCGCGAGGAGTTGAGGCACTGGGGGGAATGCATCGCGCAGGGCACGAGACCTCTTACGGACGCACGCGAGGCATTTCGCTCGCTCGAGATCTGCATGGCCGCCTACCGCTCGATGGACACACATACTGCTGTTCGAATCCCGCTTCCGGAATAGGCCAATGCGTGTCGCCTGCATCATAAATCCGCGGGCGGGAAGGCGCCCTCATGCGGAACACGTGATTGCCGGGCTGCGCAGTGTTGCCAGCATGCACGGGTGGGAACTTCGGACCGTCACAACTACGGGGCCGGGCGAGGCTACGCAGATCGCACGATCTCTCGTTCCTGCCAGCGACATCATCGTTGCCGCCGGTGGCGATGGAACGGTACACGAAGTATCCGCGGCGCTGGTCGGAACGCAGGTAGCCCTCGCAGTCATCCCGTGTGGTTCCGGCAACGGGTTCGCCAGATCCTTCAAAATCCCGTTGGACCCGCTTCGCGCGATTCGCTCACTGGTTGACAGCGAACAGATCAGCGTTGATGTTGGGACCGTAGAAGGTCGTCACTTTTTCGCGACAGCCGGCATCGGCCTCGACGCAGAAATCAGTCGGCGATTTGCTGCGGGGAACCATCGTCGGGGAATCTGGCCATATTTCCGCCACGGATTCGCTGCCTGGGTCGCGTACTGTCCTCAGAAAGTCACCATTCAATCAGGCAACATGTCCCTGTCAGCAAAACCGCTCGTCCTGGCCGTTGCGAACACGGAGCAGTACGGTGGCGGAGCGAAAATCGCACCCGGTGCATCTCCGTTTGATGGCCTTCTGAACATCACCATCGTTGAGGTGAGTTCGTTCCTTCGTCTCCTGATCGCGTTCCCGAGGCTTTTCACCGGCTCTCTGGATCGGTCACCTCTCGTTCGGCGAATGACGACCACGGAGTTCACGATCCATCGCCAGGACCCGGGCCCGTACCACGCGGACGGCGAGCCATTCGACGGACCAGCAGTCCTTCATTTCTCCGTTGTGCCTCACGCGTTGAGATTGCTCGTGCCACGGGGGAAATACCCAGGCTGACGCGCCGTGGAACTCGTACGCCGTCTTTCCGGGTAGTATTGGAAGCCATCTAAGATACGTTTTTCCAAGTTGGAAGCGTGTGCAATACGGCGAAGGGAGGAAACCATGTTGAAACGGCTGCTGGAGACTGACAGAAATGACCTCGCGGGGTTTGTGGCGAGGGTGTTTCTTGGAATTGTCATGTTCCCCCACGGTGCCCAGAAAATGCTCGGATGGTTCGGCGGGCACGGGTTCTCGGCGACGATGGGATTTTTCGGTTCAATGGGAATCCCTCCGGTGTTTGCGTTTCTCGCGATCTTCGCGGAATTTTTCGGCGCACTGGGAGTGATCTTCGGTTTTCTCACCCGGGTAGCCGCGTTCGGCATTGGCATGGTGATGTTAGTAGCCATGACAGCCGTCCACCTGCCCAACGGGTTCTTCGCACAGCAGAATGGCATCGAGTTTACGCTCATTCTGTTCGGCGTCGGCCTCGCGGTAATGATCAAGGGAGGAGGAAGGTGGTCGCTGGACGAGTTGCTCATGCGTGTTCTGAGTAACCGCACCCAGGGCTGAGACAGACTCAGTGGCGATGGGGGGGGTGTGCAGCGTGGCGCCGCACGTCCCCCCTTGCCACGTCGAGTCCCCTCTGCAATCGCACCGGATTTTTGAATTCCCAAATGGCTTCTTGCTGGCTTATGTCTCGTTTGGAGGCGCCTTTCCCGCGTCATTAGCCCGGTTTCGCCCGAAATCCTCAGTGATCTCACCCCTCCGAACACTCTGGAAAACCTCCACCACTTATTCGCGCAGACGACCCGGGTGCAGGGACACCAATCCCGCGGGTTGTTGCCCGCCGGTTTTGCGGCCAATTTCCGGACGTTGCCGTCATCCCTTGACCTCCACCGTGCAGTCGCACTTTGAGGGCCTGTTCCGTCACATGGCTTGACAGCGAACGTATTCATGACTAGGTTAATTCCGTCTTGCTCGTGTGAGGACCGGCAAGCCGGTTCAGGAGGAAGGCCGGGCGACTCGATGTCCTTGTTTCGTCCCGGTGGGTTGCGCTCAGGCAGCCTCGTTCCGCGCTCGTGCCGCCATAATTGAGAGGAAACCGTATGGGGTTGCGGCGACTCACGATCATGATTGTGCCGCACAGCCATCAGCGCGTTCGCGAGATCACTGTTACCGATCGCGCTCTTCTGGTTGGCGGTTTGATCCTCGTTGCGATAGTGCTGTTGACCCTCACCTACGCAATTGGGTTCCACATACGAACCAGTCAGGCAAAGGCTGTCGAGCGTTTGAAGCAGGAAAACGCGCAACTTGCTTCCCGCTTGCAAGACATGTCCTCCGGGGTAGTGGAGCTGAAAGCTGAGGTAAGCAACCTCGTGCGCAAAGAGGAGATGCTCCGGGTGATGGCAAACCTCCCGGAGGTTGACAGCGACGTACGGGCCGCAGGAATCGGCAGCCTCGACGTCGATGAGGATCTTTTCTCCTCGGATGATGTTGTCACAGAAGCAGGGCGCCTCGGTATGGAGGTCCACTCGGACATCCAGTCGCTTCTGAATCAGGCGAAGTTCCAGCGCGAAAGTTTCCGGGAAATAGAGCGTGCGCTCGCCAACAACATCGAGTTCCGTGACCACCTCCCGAGTATTCCTCCAGTTGACCTGGCGCAGGTATATGTTTCCTCCGTTTTTGGGTATCGCGCCGACCCCTATACAGGGAGGCGACGAATCCACAAAGGCATCGATCTGGCCGGAAGGACAGGCACGAGCGTCGTTTCTACCGCGGACGGCGTTGTTGCCGATGTGTCGTGGGGAGGATACACCGGATTGGTTGTGCAGATCGACCACGGGTACGGGTACAGCACCGTGTACGGTCACCTGGCGAAAGCGCTCGTGCGAGAGGGGCAGCGGGTAGCAAGAGGACAGACGATCGCGGAACTTGGGAATACGGGCCGGTCAACAGGTCCGCATCTCCATTACAGCGTGTTCTATCACGGTCGGGCGGTTGACCCCGCGAATTTCTTCTACGTCCAGTAACCGCGCGCTTCAGGAGCGAGCCCACGTGGTTCGCCCTTTTTCGTCCTTCAATACAATGCCCACTTCTGCGAGCATCTGGCGAATCTCGTCCGCCATCGCATACTGCTTTTCTTTCCTCAGTTTTTCACGAATCTGGATCAGAACCTGCATTATCTGATCCGTCAGGTCCTCACTTCCCTCAGCCCGTGCCTTCAGCCTCAGGCCCAGAACGCCTTCCCCGAGTTCGTCAAACTGCGTGTTCAGTAGTTCCAATGTTCCTCTGGTTGCCGGATTCGGCGCCGAAAGAACACTGTTGGTCAGCCTGACCACGGAAAAAAGCTGTGCGATCGCTTCCGCAGTGTTGAAGTCATCGTCCATCGCAACGACGAATTTGCGGCGTATCTCTGCCAGCTCAGCGTCCGTCTTACGATCCGCGGGACCTTCTGCAGCACCTGGCAGGCGCTGCGATAACGCCTGCACCGCAGCGGAAAGCCGCGCCATACCCTTTTCTGCGCTGTTCAGCGCTTCGTCGCTGAAGTCCGTTACTGAACGGTAATGGCTCATCAGGATGAACAGCCTCAGCGCCTCCGGGCTGATCTTCCGAAGCATTTCCTTGATCGTGACGAAGTTGCCAAGGCTTTTGCCCATTTTTTGCCCGTTGATCGTGAGCATGTTATTATGCAACCAGTAGCGCACAAAAGGTTTGCCCGTCGCTGCTTCCGACTGGGCTATTTCGCACTCATGGTGCGGAAATTGGTTTTCCAATCCACCTCCGTGGATGTCGAATGTCTCACCGAGGTACTTCATCGACATGGCGGAACACTCGAGATGCCACCCCGGAAAACCCTTGCCCCAGGGGCTATCCCATACCATCAGATGGCCCGGTTCCGCCTTTTTCCAGAGCGCAAAATCGGCCGGGTTCTTTTTCTCGAGGTTGACAGCCACCCGGGCCCCTTCCTCAAGCTCTTCCACGCGCCGCCCCGAAAGTTTCCCATAGCTGCGGAACTGATCGACCGAAAAATAGACGGATCCGTTTGAGACGTACGCCACCCCGGCGTCGAGAAGTCGTTGGATAAGTGCGATCTGCTCTGGAATGTGACCTGAAGCAAGGCAGATTATGTCCGGACGCGCAACGTTGAGCGCGGCCATGTCATCGAAATAGCTCATCATGTAATGGGTAACGACTTCCATCGGTTCGATCCGTTCCAGGGCTGCCTTTTTGGCGATCTTGTCCTCGCCCTGGTCCTCGTCATTGTCCGTCATGTGTCCCACATCGGTAATATTCTGGACGTACCGGACCTTGTACCCCAGAAAACGCAGGTACCTCACAATCACATCAAATGAGATGTAAGCCTTCGCGTGCCCCAGATGGGAGTCACCGTAGACAGTCGGTCCACACACATAAATGCCGACCCTGCCGGGTACTATCGGCTCGAAGATTTCCTTGGTCCTGGTGAGGCTGTTGTAAACCTGAAGACTCATCGCGGATTCTCTCCATGCAGAATTGGACGCCGATGGCGGCGCGTTCTCCACCACCACGCGGATACACCAAGCGCCATAACCACGAGCAATGCACCGAAATAGGTGTTGTAACGGCTGACGATCTCCACCGCTCGTTCCCAGTTTTCGCCCGCAAGAAGCCCCCCCCAGATGAGAAGGCCGTTCCAGGCGAATATGCTGAACACTGCAGCCGGGACCACCTGCCACGCGGGCATTCGAAGCAACCCGACGGTGATCGAGACAACCGAACGAAGGCCGGGAAGAAATCGGTTCGCCAGGACCACAAGAATACCGCGCCGGCGACATAGTCGTTCTGCCAGCGCGATTCGTGGCATCGAACGTTGTACCCACCGGAGGCGTGAAAGTACGCCGCGCCCGTACGTGCGCCCGAGTACGTAAAGGCCGAGAAACCCCGAAGCGCTCCCCGCCACCGTTGCCCAGATGACCGGCCACAGTTCTAGCGAGCCGCGACCTACCAGGTATGCGCCGAAAACCGTCACCGTATCACCCGGTACCGGAGGGAAAAGATTCTCAACCACTGCACTGAGAAACAGGATGGCATACGCTTCTGCGGGATGATGCGCCGCAAGTTGATGCAGCCAGAACGTGAATTCGCCCAAACAACCGGCTCCTGTTTCGAATCTTCGTCATACCGTGGTGCGTTCCGTTAACAAAGGTAACTACTGGGCGGGTCGCCTTGACACACTCCTTCGCGAATGCGTGCTTCAGTTTACCCCTCCTCAAACACCTCCAGACAAAGGAGACACCGATGAACCCGACGCGTTTTCTCGAGCATGTGGACAGGACCTACAAACCGGCCCCCGCACTTTTGAGTCTGATTCCAGTCGAACGGTTAGATTGGGCACCGGCGACCAACATGATGACAATCCGGCAGTTGATTCATCATCTTTCGGCGCGAACCGGCGTGCACGGATTGGTGACCGGTGACTTTGACCCTTCCCGGTGCTGGGGCGACAACGATGACCCCGCTTCTATCACGCCGGGCATGGCCAAGGAACGGTTGACCAAAGCCGTCGAGGAGGTCAAAAGGTCTTTATCCGAAGTCAGTATCGAAGACTGGGAGCACCGAATCGTCGAGATGCCGTGGGGAGTGAAAGGGACTCTCGAAACGATGGCGTACGGGTTGATAATAGAGCATTTCTTGAACCACAAAATGCAGCTTTTTCTGTACCTGAAATTGCTGGGCATCCCGGTCGATACGGGCACGCTCTATTTTGGACTGCTTCCGGGGCAGAAGCACTGACCGGTCGCACGCTGATTGAACGCACGATAGACGATGTTTGGCAAAACCGGGGGCGCCCCTCTATTCTTGTTTTTCAGCTCGCGCGAAGGAAAAGTCAGTCTGCCTTGAAGGGTTGATGAATGGCGAAAACGCTCAGAATCGCGGGAATTCAAATGGCGGTATCCGCCGATCTTGACACCAATCTTCCGAAAATCCTCCACAACCTGTCGATCGCCGCCGAGGAGGGCGCGCAGTTCGTGTTGTTTCCCGAGATGTCGCTCAGCGGCTATCACGGGAACTACGACTTCGAGAAGGTGAAGGGCGCAGTGGAGACGATCCGCACCGCGTTGCGCAAACTGCGTGTGGGGGCAATCAT
>JAKPPK010000356.1 GCA_029547385.1 Candidatus Latescibacterota bacterium | reverse complement strand
TGGGCGATACGGACGAATCAGAACAGCGCGACGCCGGAATACGCAGTCACGACTGAATTGGTGTGGGACCGCGAGGAGCCGGTGCGCAGTGCAGATGATCTCGTCACGCGCTGGGTCCGCATGCTGGAAAACGTCATCCGTTGCCACCCTGACCAGTACCTCTGGATGCACGAAAGATGGAAAAATCGATGAGATACGCGATGACACCGGCCCTGGGCCTGACCGGGGGAACCGGGACGGGGAAAAGCACGGTGGCGAAATTCCTTGCAAAGCGTGGTGCACGGGTGATAGATGCCGACAAAATCGGCCACGTTGTGCTCAAAACGAACAAGAAGGTTCGTTCGGCGCTGGAGGATGCGTTTGGAGCGGATATTCTCGGGGAAAACGGGTCCATTGACCGGAAGAAACTCGGTGATCTGGTGTTCGGAGACCCGGTGGCACTTGCGCGACTGAACGCCGTTGTTCATCCACCCCTGCTGGAAACACTCCGCGAAGAACTCGACCGTGCACGCCTCGACAGCGCGCTCCCGCTCGTCGTGGTTGACGCCGCGCTCATTGTCGAATGGGGCATCACGAGTTGGTTCGACGCGCTGGTTGTCGTCACTGCGCCGCGAGGTATCGTGGAAGCGCGTCTCGCGGCAAAAGGCCTGGATCTTGACGCAATAGCCCGGAGAATCAGTTCCCAGTTACCGGATGAAGAGCGGATTAAAAACGCGGCCATGGTCGTGCAAAATGACGGAGACCTCGTCCATCTGGAAGAGGCGGCGGGCCGAATCTGGGACTCATTTGCGCGCGCCGTTCCGCCCGCGCAGGCAAGCGCCGGCGGGGGAACCGACGCAACTCAGAACTGAGTTGCCGCCGCTACCGCACGTCTCCAGCCGTTCCGCAATGCGTGCCTCTGCTCCTCTCCCATCGCCGGTTCGAACACGCGGTCAAGGCGTGCGATCTCCTGGGCCTGTTGTGCGCTGCTCCACACCCCTGCGCCTATTCCGGCGAGAAGTGCCGCTCCCAGCACTGTCGTTTCCTGCATGACAGGACGAACTACGGGAACACCGGCGATGTCGGCCTGAAACTGCATGAGGAAGTTGTTCTCGGTGGCTTTGCCGTCCACAAAAAGCTCTGGAATCCGAATGCCGCTGTCCTCAGCCAGTGCATCCAGAACATCCGCCGTCTGGTAGGCAATCGATTCGAGGGTTGCCCGGATGATGTGGTGGCGCGCGGTTCCGCGGGTGATGCCGAACATCGCTCCTCGAACGGACGCGTTCCAGTAGGGGGCACCGAGGCCATTGAACGCCGGTACGACGTATACCCCAAGTGTGTCACTGACCTGTTCTGCGTATGCTTCCGATTCGGCGGAGGAGGTGATCACCTGAAGACCGTCGCGAAGCCATTGAACCGCAGACCCTGCATTGAAGACAGCGCCTTCGAGGGCATAAGCCGGACCACCCGTTTCGTCTATCGCGAGTGTCGCAAGAAGGCCATGTGCGGACACCTTCGGCTCGGCCCCGGTGTGCTGAAGGAGAAAGCAACCCGTGCCATACGTCGTTTTGGTCTGGCCGGGCTGGTACGCGAACTGGCCGAACAACGATGCCTGCTGATCACCGGCAACGCCGCTGATCGTGACTGGTTTCGGGAGCACGTCCGGGCAGTTTGTTTTGCCGTACATCACCGAGGAGTACTTGACCTGCGGCATAAGAGAACGCGGAATCTTCAAATGGGAGAGAAGCTTCTGGTTCCAGCTTTTCGCGCGGATGTCAAAAAGAAGTGTTCGTGATGCATTTGTGTAGTCTGTCGCGTGAATATGCCCGCCGCTGAGTTTCCAGAGGAGCCAGGAATCGACCGTTCCAAAGGCCAGGTGCCCCTTTTCCGCCGCTTCCTGAGCACCCTCGACGTTGTCCAGCAACCACCGGATTTTCGTTGCGCTGAAGTACGGGTCGATAAAAAGGCCCGTGGCGTTGTGGATTTCCTCTTCCCAACCCTCGGCGCGAAGTCTGTCGCAGATATCAGACGTTCGTCGGCACTGCCACACAATTGCCCGGTGGATCGGTTTCCCGGTTCTCCTATCCCAGATAATGGTCGTTTCGCGCTGGTTTGCGACCCCTACGGCTTTGATTTCCGCCGGTGAGACGTTCGATGCGACCAGCGCTTGCTTGATGGCTTCCGTAACAGTGGACCAGATTTCCTCCGGGTCGTGTTCCACCCATCCGGGTTGGGGATAATACTGGGGAAGTTCGGCGTAACCTTGTCCTAGAATTGCGCCTGAAACGTCGAAAATGATCGCACGCGAGCTTGTTGTTCCCTGATCAATCGCAAGAACCATGCTTCTATCTCCCCATACGGGATTAGCGGGTCAATGAACAGCTTCAGTCAAACAAAAAAAGGCGAACGCGGAAACCAGTGCGGAAATGGAGGCAGAAAAAGGGAACTGGTTCGAGCCTCATCCAGAGTTCTGGTAGTGAGGCATGCCCCCGCGCCGCATGAGGCAACACATCACTCAATTATACGGGCTTGAGACGGGTTTTCACAACGTGCGCTCGCTCGTCCAACATCGAAGAAGGAGCATTCCGTCCGCGTCGAGTAGCACGTATATTCGTTCAGGTGGCTTTGAACCCGTTTGCCCTGTTGCGCTGTGTGGCGGGGCACCATTTCCTTCTCTGGCTTTCAAGGAACCTACCCCTCGCGTTAATGCTTTGCTGGACCATGCGTTCAGCACAACCGAAACGGCCTCCGTATGATCCACTTTCCTCAAGAGCGCGCCATCGTCGCGCGGCAGATTGCGAACAGGCTCGGGGAGATTCTTGCGCTCCAGTACTCCTCCATCCAACCGGTCGAAGGATGGGAATATGTCGACGTCGGTACACGGCAGGATGTTGCCCCTGTCCCACAAGCCGGTTGGCAGCCCTACGAGCTTGGTTCGTGGTGGGGTGGACAGGACGTTACGTGCTGGTTCCGCGCCCGTGCTGAGATACCCGAACCAACGACCGGCGAACGTCCTGTCTGCCTTCTCAACCCCGGTGGAGAGTCTCTCGTTCTCGCCGACGGCGAACCGTTGCAGGGCCTGGACGCCAACAGGCAGGAAGTCGTGCTGCCACGCCGATTCTGGGGCAAGAACGTGGAACTGGTTCTCCAGTCGTACTCATCGCCGTCGAACTCGAATACCGGGCGACGGGGGTTCTCCGTTGCCGCCGTAGCGCTCCGCGACGAGTTGATAAGGTCCTTCCACTGGGATCTGAAGGTTGCCTTCGACGCTTCCAACGCGCTTGACAACGAATCGCTCACCAGCAGACGAATCCTCGAGCATGTGGAAAAGTGCGTGAAGGCTGTGGATTTGAACAGCGCCGGTGACCGACGAGCGTTCCGCAGCCACATTGCGTCGGTAAGGAAAATCTTCGCCGCGGGGATGGAGGAATTTGCGTCGTCTGTCGGGATGGGAAATGTGGTTCTTGCCGGGCAATCCCACATCGATGTGGCGTGGACGTGGCCTCTTCGGGAAACGCGGCGGAAAGTCGCGCGGACGTTTTCCACCGTGCTGAATTACATGGACCAGTACCCCGATTATGTCTATTTCCAGAGCCAGCCGCAGGTGTACGAGTGGGTCAAATCCCATTACCCTTCTCTCTGGTCGCGTATCAAAGAACAGGTGCGCGCCGGCAGGTGGGAACCCACGGGGGCATCGTGGGTCGAGCAGGACACGAATATCCCGAGTGGCGAATCGCACGTGCGGCAGTTCCTTTATGGTAATCGCTTCTTCCGACGCGAATTTGGTGTACACACTCGCGTTTTCTGGTTGCCGGATTGTTTCGGTTTCTCGTTTGCCTTGCCGCAGATATTACGCAAGGCGGGTGTCGAAGCGTTCGCAACGACGAAATTGGCGTCGAACGAATTCAACGAGTTTCCGTACAGCCTGTTTCGGTGGCGCGGACTGGACGGATCGGAAGTCCTTGCGTACCAGATGCCGTGGGAGTGGAATGTCACCCCGGCCAATCTCCTTGCGCATTGGAACCGCTTCAAGCAGAAAACGTCGACCGACGAAATTCCTATGACCTTCGGGATCGGAGATGGCGGTGGTGGCCCCACCGCGGAAATGCTCGAAAACGCAGAGCGTCTCAAAAATGTTCGTGGGTTTCCGCAAGCACGGGCAGGTAGGTTTCAGGACCACTTCGATCGGCTGATGACATCGGTAAATCGCGAAGACCTTCCCGTGTATGTGGATGAGCTGTATTACGAAAAGCATCGAGGTTGCCAGACTACCCAAAGCCGGACGAAGCGGAATAACCGCAAAAGTGAACTGGCGTTGCGCGAGGCGGAATTTTTGGCTTCGTGTGAACTCATCGCGGGCGGCGAATACCCGCAGGAGACGATCTCTGACACGTGGAAAACCGTCCTTCTCAACCAGTTCCATGACATATTGCCGGGCTCGTCTATCGCCGAAGTATACGAAGACGCGGAAAAAG
>JAKPPK010000322.1 GCA_029547385.1 Candidatus Latescibacterota bacterium | reverse complement strand
ACGATCATGACGTCCCTCCGATCAGCTCAGCGTCGCGCCGAGGGTGTGAATCCTCGGATACACGAGGTTGTTGCCGGTCATCTCCGCCTTGTAGCGGACCCTGTTTCCGTTCGGATCGGAGAAGGTTCTGGTGAGCGTGTACTCCGTCCATTCCTGGTCGATCTCCCGCGTCGTCTGGATTGACATCGGTTCCCAGGTCGCCCCGCCGTTGTTGGAGGCGAACCAGTTGATGGTGGTCCCGCTGGGGATATTCATCTGGGTATAGAGCTTGGTGGAGGAAACGCCCTGGGTGAGTTCGTTCTCGCGGTTCAGGTACGCCCCCGTCGTGTTGTTGAGATATCCGATGAGGTTCACGTCCTTGTAAATCAACGCCGGCGAGTTGTTGACGGCGCTGCTGGAGAACAGGGCCCGGACGAGCACCTGGTTCGCCAAGTTGGGCAGCCGCTCCTCCTCCGCCGGCACGATGGCATCCCATATGACACCGCCGTCGGTGGAATACTCCCAAGCGATGCCGGTGCCTTCAGGGCTGGAGGAATACTCGTCCAGGTTCAGATCGCTGAACTGCACGCCGGTGATGGGCTGGAAGCGAACCTCGCCGGCGGACTGGAAGTCGTAGCCGTAGATTCTCATGGTGAGATCGGAACCGTTGAGCGGCGTCCAGGTCTCGGCGTTGGAGCTTTCCAGCAGCACGCCGGCCACATAGGTCTGCCGGGTGATCACGCCGTTTTGACCCAGTTGCCCCAGGGTGGCGACGCGCATACGGTAGTTGGTGCTATTGGTGAGAAGCACCACCGCGTAGCTGGTTCCCGCCTGAGCGTAAAACGGGTTGGCGAAGACGACCTTAGTCTCGGCGTTCAGATTCACGTCGCCTGGTGCCAGGACCTTTTCCGCGAAAATCATGCCGTTGGGCAGACCTGTGGTGACGCCGCGGATCTGCACCGTGACCGGGATGGACGGGTCTTTTACGGTGAAATACAACCCCACACTGGAGATCACCTTGTCCTGGGTGAAGCTGAACGTTTGGGCCAGAGGATCGCTGCGCACGGTGACGATCTGCGTGCGCCAGACCACCTCCACCACAGGCACGCGGATGATACGTTCCTCGATGATGCGTTCGATGCGGGTGATGATCATCGGGTCGTTGATCTGAATGCTGGCCCGGGCCGAGTAGAGTCCGTCGTTCATTTCCACGATGCGGTTGCCGTTGCGTACGTTCTCGGGGATAACGAAGGACGCGCTCACGCGGCCCGCGGTATCCGCATGGACTCCCGACGCCACCACCTGGCCGTCGCAGCGGATGGTCACGTTGTTCGCGTTGGATTGAAAGTTCGACCCGACCACGGCGATCCCGGTCTGCCCGCGCCTGCCGATGTTCGGGGTGATCTCCACCGACGCGTCCGGTTTTTC
>JAKPPK010000310.1 GCA_029547385.1 Candidatus Latescibacterota bacterium | reverse complement strand
CGCTCTCTTGATGAAATACTGCCCGATCGCCCTCTCCGGCCCGTCCCGGTAGCGTGAGGATACCTGTTGGTCAAACGGGGGCCCTCCGACCGAAGATCCGTTTCCGTCTTTCAATCCTGAAAAGGGCACGAAGCTCACCCGCATCCGGTGGTGGCAGCCGACTCGGAACGCGACAAGGGCGCTGATCGATCGGAACGGTGAGGAGATCCGGCTTTTTTTTAATAGTACAGGGGTTGAAACCCGGAGGGGAATACCTTCAGTGAAAACACTCATAAGTAATCAATTTGCTGAATTCCGTGCGTTCTTCTCCGATCACCACGTGTACAGGGTCCTGATTCATTTGAACCCCCATCCGCGAGGACGGGAAGAATATCCACAGGGAACCCTGATCGGGCACGATGGTTCAGGTGTTGCTGCCGGGTACTGGTGATCCAGGCCATTGCGCGTTTCACTCCGAGAGTATTGCTGCCTCACGAATGGACGTGCACGACGCGCGAACGGTTTGGGTGTCATCGCAAGGTGGATGTTGGATCCGCTATCTGGATTCGCTATCCGGATCCGCTGTCCGGAACGCGCTTTGCGACGGGTCAGATCCGGGTTCCCTTCGCCCTCATCGTCATGATGGCGTCCGGATCCGTTGTGTCACTTCGGTGGCTGATCGTTGAAGATTCGCAGGGTGATGCCGATCGGACGTCGTCCAATGGCTTATGCAATCCTGTCCTGTTCGGATGGCTCGACCATCATTTCCGGTCTAACGGCGACAGGTCCGAAAACGATCTTCGGTTGTATTCCCTACCGTTCTGCATCGCCGGTTTGATGAAAGAACTCCTGATCTGTCATTATTTCTCTGATTAAGAAAAAATATTGAAAATTTTGTTCATAAGGATTCAATATCAGAACTGAAAAAAGGCAAAGTTTAAATTCTGGTTCGATTTATTGTACTTCATACTTGATCGTAGCAATCTCGGATGTTTCGAACCCTCACGCCGTCACCCCGACGGTGGGACTTTTCGTTCCTGGGAAGAGAATCAGGTGGATAGATGAGACGGAATAGAAGACTACATGGACTCATGGCGTTGGCCATGCTGCTCGTTGTATTCATCCTGGCCGGCACTCCTGCTGCAGCGACGGATATCACGTATAGCGGGCAGACGATCGTGATCAGTCAGCCTGGCACGTACGTGCTGAAGAACGATATCACGAACAGCAACAACGTCATCTGTATCGAGATCAGGGCATCGAACGTCGTCTTCGACGGCGGCGGGCACCTGATCGACGGTGTCGACGACGCGAACAGGGCAGGGATCTTTGTCCACAATGAGGCGGGGATCCTCGAGGGTGTCACCATCCGGAATGTCCGGATGCAGGACTGGTATTACGGTATCTACTTCTACGGGGTGAAGAACTCCAGGGTGGAACAGAGCACGATCCAGAGCAACTCCTTCGGTGGGATCGTCGTATATCGCTCCGCCACTGGTAACACGGTCTCCGGGAACAGGGTGATCGACAACGCGTACGGCATCATCTTTTCCGATGGTGCGTCCAACGGCGTGGTCTCCAACAACGAGATCCGGAACAACGAGCGTGGGCTGTACGTCTATCTCACCGATGGTTTGACCGTCACCGGTAATCAGATCACGAACAACATCAACAACGGTATCCAGATCCACACCTCGGGGAGCGGAACGCTCTACAACAACAACCTGAACAACAACCTCAACGTCTTCTTCTTCGGCGAACCCTTCCGTGCAAATGCATGGTCAGTCTCTCCGCGGGTCGGTCCGAACATAATGAACGGACCGTCGATCGGCGGTAACTTCTGGGGGAGGCCCGACGGGACCGGTCACTCTCAGGTCACGCCCGACTCTGATGGGGACGGTTTTGCCGACGAAGCCCTCACGATCGCGGAGGGCAATGTGGATACCCATCCACTCGTCCGCTGGACGGGCCCCACCCTGACGCCCACACCCACACCTACTGCCACCGTCACCCCGAACGTCACGGTGACCCCCGGTGTGCAGACTCCCTATAAGTCCCATACCCTCCCGACCCGGGTTGAGGCCGAGGACTACGACCTCGGTGGTGAGGGCGTCGCCTATCACGATGTTGAGAGCGCCAACCTCGGCAAGGCCTACCGGCTGGCGGAGGGTGTCGATATCGAGAAGACCTCTGTTGGTTACAACATCGGCTACATCCGGGCCGGTGAGTGGACCGAGTACACCGTCAACGTCCCGTCGGCCGGAACCTATACAGTGACGTTCCGCGTTGCCGGGTGGACGACAGGCCGGCAGATCGCCGTCTCCGTCGACGGCACCGGTGTGGCAACGGTGAATGTCCCGAACACGGGCGGTTATACCCGGTGGCAGAACGTGCAGGTGCCGATCGCGTTCCAGGCCGGTACCCACGTGATCCGTCTCGGGTTCAACGGCGACAAGCAGAACCTCGACTACATCGAGTTCAGCACCGCGACTCAGCCGACGATTGCACCGACGGTGACCGTCACGTCCCAGCCGGGCCAGACCCCGTACAACGGGCCCCATGCGCTACCCGGACGTGTCCAGGCCGAGGATTACGACAACGGCGGTCAGAACGTCGC
>JAKPPK010000298.1 GCA_029547385.1 Candidatus Latescibacterota bacterium | reverse complement strand
TGGACTGCCAGAATACGAGGTGCCCATCCCGATGGGGTGAAAACACCGTGGCGAACACGACGACGAACAGCAGCGTGCCGAGCGGGCGCACCCACTCCTGTTCGAGCACGCGTGTCAGGCCGCCCGGACGCAAGCGATTCTCCAACATGGAATGGCAAACTCCGTGCCCGGGCGTCAGGGCCCATGGGCGCATGCTGTGGAAACCACGGAATTCCCCGGGGCAATGTCTCGGCGGGTCCTCCCCGCAATTCGGGGCCATTTTCCTGTTTTTGTCCCCCCGGTTTCAACCTGCCTGTGCGTCCTCAATCGCCGGGTAAGAGGGCGGAATTCGAGGGGGTGTCTGACGGAGCTGTTTTCTGGGGTGGTTTTTCGGGTTTGGCGGGGCTGTGGTTGTGTGATTATTGGCTGTTGGCGCCGTGAACGTATGGGACGGCCATAGTTACATGCCTGCGTGCGCATTTTTGTCGCGTTTGGACATAGTTGTCGTGTGCGTGGTGTTCGTGGCGTAACGGTCAGGCAATGGCGCTTGCGAAGGCGGGCATGTGCGGATGGCCCCGGGGCAGTTTCAGCCACAGGCGTCGGGCGTGATGTGTTACGAGTGCGGGGATGCCCAGGACGCGGAAGAGGAGTGTCTTGAGCCGCAGGGGCTTGTACTGCTCGGGGAGCTTGAGTGTCTTGAGCGCGAGAAAGAGGTTGTAGGCCAGGGTGATGATCCGCAGGTACAGGGCATTGACGAAAAAGTCGCCGGAGGGCAGCACGCGCAGTTCAAAATCCCACTTCAGTTCGCCGATGCGCTGTTCGCACTGGCCACGTCGCCGGTACCACGCGATCTGCTCTTCGAGGGGCAGGTCCATGTTGGTGATGAGTGCACGGTAGGCGTAGGGGCCATAGAAGAGGTCGTCCTGCATGCGCTCCTGGCGCATGATGATCAGCCGGTAGGGGTGCGCGGAGTCGTTGAGGGTGTGGACGGTTTCACAGGCCCATTCGCGCACATAGGGTTCGGGGTCCGCGGGATCGCTGCACAGGTGGACACGCTGCCACTGCTCTTCATCAACGGACGCAATGGCCTGTTTTACCGCCTCGTCCTGGTCGGCGCCGATGCAGAACCCGTGACCGTGCTCGTGGCAGAAGTCCAGGAGTTCCGCCTGGTACCACGCGGAATCGGAGCGAACATTTACTTCCCCCACCTCCCTCGGCAACTGGGCAAGTGTCTGGCGAAGAAAGGCCAGTGCATCGCTGCCGGGCGAAGCATTCCCGTTGCGAAAGTCGTCATGGACCATCAGGCCCAACTCATCCCAAAACGCCAGCATCGGCATGTACCCGCGCTCGCCCTTGTAACTCATGCGGGCATTCTTCCCCGACGAAATGAACAGCGATGCATCGCAATCAAGGGTGGCTGTCGTTGTGCCCGTCTGCTTCGCCACCCGCGCCAGCATCTGACGGTTGACCTGCTCCAACGCCGCCAGGCCGTCGAAGCGGATGCGCCGCAGAAAATCATGCGCCGTCGACGGAGCCATCACCGGCCGGCCCAGGAGCCGGCGAAGCCCCGCGTCCTCACGCAATTGGGCCAAGTCGTCTATACACGACCCCCCAGAAAGAGGAATACACATCAGATCGAAGACTGCGGCGCTGTTGGAAAACCCTCGCTTGCGCTCCTTCGCGGGAAGCAGACGATCAAGATCATCGAACAGCCCAAGCTCCGCCCCCAGATTCGCCAGCGCTACCACACCCGGAAAATCCGTCACTGCAGCGTCCGTTTTTCCGAGCTTTACTGAAATCGCCCCCTGTCGTATCATCATTTTCACCTCGTTGGTGAGCCTCTCGTTGAGTTCTACTCCGTTAATCTCTAACGGAGACAACAAGATCCCGCCAACGAGGTTTTTTATCCGGCGATTAGGGATGTCCCTATTAGTAACGTCGCGCCCAGATCGAGTCCCGTAGGGACGACAGAGTCCGCATCAGGTCGCAGATGCATCTGGGATCACATTCGATCCCGTGCCGTTTGAGAAACGTCCACAATTTCTCTTTACGCGTTTTGTGATGATGGTACGCAGTCCGACCGTTCATCTATCGGACGGCATCTTCGACTCTGCCGTCCCTATGGGACTTGGGGCCTTTGGGTTGCGCGGACCCCGGGTTGAAACCCGGGGCTATTTTCTTACGTCCCTGACGGGACTTACTCTGGGCGCGCCGCTGATCCCCGCGCTAAACCCCAGGCTCTTCTCGGTCGCCCCTTCGGGGCTGCAAGAATGGGGGCACA
>JAKPPK010000283.1 GCA_029547385.1 Candidatus Latescibacterota bacterium | reverse complement strand
TCCCGGGACGAGAATCCGTGTTCATCCCGGTGAGGTCATTCCGCTCGATGGTGTGATTGTGTCGGGTTCGTCGGACCTCGATACGTCGGCATTGACGGGGGAGAGCCTGCCGCGTTCGGCGAATGAGGGCGATACAGTTTTTGCCGGATTTGTGAACGGGGGAGGCGTTCTGGTTATCGAGTCTTCCGCGCCGTTCAACGAGACGGCCGCGTCGAAGATGCTCGAGCTTGTTGAGCATGCCCAGGACCGGAAGGCCCGAGCCGAGAAGCGGATTACGGCATTCGCCCGGGTGTATACACCGATTGTCACGATTCTCGCGGGACTTCTTGCCCTTGCCGGGCCCTTTGTCACGTCTGCCTTTGGCGGACCTGCGCCATTTTCCCGGGAAGCGTTTGAACCCTGGATTTACCGCTCGCTCGTGTTCCTGGTCATTTCCTGTCCCTGCGCGCTTGTTATTTCCATTCCGCTCGGATTTTTCGGCGGTATCGGCGGTGCGGCGCGGCGGGGAATTCTCGTCAAGGGGGCCGACTTTCTCGACGTCCTCGCGAATGCGAAGGCCGTGGTTTTTGACAAGACGGGGACCCTTACCCATGGTGTGTTCTCGGTGACGGGATTGTTTCCGACCAACGGGTTTGACGAGCGGGCCCTTGTACGGCTTGCGGCTGCTGCCGAGTCAGCCTCGTCGCATCCCCTGGCCCGCGCGGTGTGTGTTCGGGCAGAATCTGACGGGCTCCTGCCCGTGAATGGCTCTGTTTCTTCCATAAGAGAAGAGCGGGGCAGAGGCGTCAGTGTGCTTCTTGACGGTGTGCCCGTTTTCGCAGGTTCAGGAGCCTTCCTGCGTGAGCAGGGCGTGCGTGGTCCATCCGGTGACGAGTCGGGCACGACGGTTCATGTTGCCCGTGACGGTACGTACGCGGGATTCATTGTACTCGGGGACGAGCTCAAGGCTGACGCCCGCCAGGCAGTCGACGAATTGCGTGCTCTCGGCGTGGAACGCGTCGTCATGATGACCGGAGATACACCGTCTGCGGCAAAACGCGCGGCGGCGGACGCGGGTATTACCGACTATGAAGCGGGGGTTCTGCCTCACGAGAAGGTTGAGCGGTTCGAAGCGGTCGCCGAAAGCGTCCGGCGCGCATATCCGAAGGGGACGGTTCTTTTTGCGGGAGACGGCATCAACGACGCACCGGTACTCGCCCGGTCAGACGCAGGTATTGCCATGGGCGCGATCGG
>JAKPPK010000224.1 GCA_029547385.1 Candidatus Latescibacterota bacterium | reverse complement strand
TATTCCGTCGTCGGGGCGATTGGCGCCGGCGAACGGGCGGCCGTTGGCATTGATCACTACCTCACCGGAGCGTTCCATGCGTTCTGGCGCAGGGAAAAGGAGAACACCACGCATTTCGATCCGGAATCGGATCCCGTGCCGTACGGGCGAGAACCGATTCGCTCGCTGGATGTGCAGCGCAGAAGACACAATTTCGACGAAGTAGAAATGCCATGGGACGAAGCCACTGCCGTGCGTCAGGCAAGGCGCTGTTTGCGGTGCGATTTCGGCAAACACGTTCCGGAAAAAGTGGGGGTGGACGATGCCCAAGCTGACGATTAACAATCGAAGCATCGAATGCGAACATGGCCAGACGATCCTTCAGGCTGCTCAGGCCAAGGGGATACACATACCGACGCTCTGCTACCTCGAAGGAAAGGACCCCCTCGGCGCATGCCGGGTCTGTCTCGTGGAGGTAGAAGGCGCCAAAACGCTCATGCCGTCGTGCTCCACTCCGGTGGTCGAGGGTATGAAGATTCATACGAACAACCGGAAAGTGCGCGAGGCAAGAAAGACGGTCGTCGAGCTTCTCCTTAGCGAACACGAAGGGGAATGCACGCTCTGCCCGAGAACCGAGGACTGCGAACTGCGTGAACTTGCGGGCCAGCTCGGGATTGACGTGGTGGAGTATGAGGGCGAGAAGCCGCCGCGTACGGTGGATGACTCCACGCCGGCGCTCGTGCGCGATTCCGGCAAATGCATCAAATGCCGGAGATGCGTAACGGTCTGTCAGGAAGTTCAGCACGTTGGCGCGTTGTTCCCGCAGTACCGGGGGTATGAGACGCTTATCGGGCCCGCATTCGCACTCCAGCTTGACGACGTACCGTGCGTCCAGTGCGGCCAGTGCGCGGCGGTGTGCCCTGTGGGCGCGATCACCGAAAAAAGCCACATTGATGCGGTCTGGAAGGCGCTTGAGGACAAGGACAAGGTCGTCGTTGTTCAAACCGCGCCGGCGATCCGGGCGGCACTTGGGGAGTGTTTTGATCTCGAACCGGGAACGCTGGTAACCGGGCGCATGGTCACTGCCCTGCGCGAACTCGGGTTCGATGCGGTATTCGACACGAACTTCACCGCCGACCTCACGATCATCGAAGAGGGCACGGAGCTTCTCACCCGCCTGCGAAGAACTGTCGTGGACGGAGAAAAAGGCCTCCTCCCGATGTTCACGAGCTGTTCGCCGGGGTGGATCCAGTTCGCGGAGTACTTCTATCCCGAATTCCTTCCCAACCTCTCCACCTGCAAATCGCCGCAGCAGATGTTCGGTGCCGTGGCAAAGACCTTTTATGCCACGGAAAAGGGTATTCCGCCAGAGAACATGGTCGTGGTCTCCGTCATGCCGTGCACCGCGAAGAAATTCGAGTGCCAGCGCGACGAAATGACCGCGAGCGGGTACCGGGATGTGGACTACGTCCTGACCACGCGTGAGCTGGGCAAAATGATCAGCGCGGCGGGTATTGATTTCGTGAACCTGCCCGACGGTGAAATGGACCTGCCGCTGGGGCTTTCTTCAGGAGCGGCGGACATTTTCGCGAACACCGGCGGCGTGATGGAAGCGGCGCTGCGCACCGTCTACGAACTCATCACCGGCCGGCCGCTGCCCATGGAGAACCTCCATGTCCTCCCCATCGAGGGGCTGGAGGGGATCAAACAGGCCAGCATCACCATCGAGAAACCGGTCAAAGAGTGGGCGTTCCTTGACAACGTCACGGTCAAAGTCGCGGTGGCGCACGGTCTCTCGAACGCGGCCAAGGTGCTGGACGGCATAAAGGACGGCTCGCTGGACTTCCATTTCGTGGAAGTGATGACGTGCCCCGGCGGATGCATCGGTGGTGGCGGGCAACCGCGCTTCACCACGGACGAAACCCGGAAAGCGCGCATTAGAGCGATCTACAAAGAGGACGAAGGAAAGCCGGTGCGCAAATCGCACGAAAACCCGGCGATCAAGGAGATTTACGAGAAGTTCCTCAAGAAGCCGCTGGGGGAGAAATCGCACCATCTGCTGCACACAAAATACCAGAAACGCGTGAAGACGGGCGCGAAGAAGAAGTAGCGGGGCACGTACGATCGAGGTCCGAGGGTAGGGGCGACGCATGCGTCGCCCCTACGGTTTTCCGGCAAAAGGGACGCGAATGAGCGGACCCCGCCCGGACCGCGTTTGACGGGCAGGAATGAAACAGGGTGGGGCTGGTGGATTGCCGGCTCCACCCGTTTTTGTCGGCAGGGCACCAGGCGGTGACACGGAGGATGATGGTCGTCAGGCAGGGTCGCTTCGCGGTGTAAGGGCAATTCATGAATTGCCCCTACGGTGCCCCGGATGCGGCGTTTGTGGCGGCAAACGGACGCGGCGGAGCGCGTCCCTCCACTACCAACGAGCGCGGGGAGGGAACAAAGGATGGAGGGGCCCGCTCTGTCGGGCCCTTTTCCGATTTTCCGACTCCGCGTTTGACAATCCCGGCCTGCGCCGTACATTCGCGTGTAGATAGATGTTCTCCCCAGTTCGCGCGTCTGTTTTCGCCGCACCCGAACCCTCTCTCGGGTGCGAGGAGGCTGACCATGCGTGCTCTGTACGCTTCTCTGTTCGCAATCCTTGTTACCGCCGCCGCGGCGCGTTCGCAGGCGCTGCCGGATACGTCCGTCATGACGATCTACGGCAACCCCGGGCACTATGCTGTGGCGGCACACCCGGACGGCATTCACGCAATCGCCGCGAGCACGGACGGTTCCGTGCGCCTCTGGAACATCGTGACCGGAGCGCTCGAGCGCATCCTCACCGAACACCGCGGAATAGCGTATGCAGTCGCAGTCAGCTCCGACGGCGGGATGATCGTCTCCGGGGGCATGGACTCCACAATCCGGGTCTGGTCGTTCGCGGACGGATCACTCCTGCGGACCATCCCCACGGGCGCCGTGGTGCGGAGCCTCGCCCTTACGCCCGACGGGCAGAAAATCGTCTCCGGCGGGTGGGACGCCGCGGTCAAGGTCTGGGACACATCCA
>JAKPPK010000247.1 GCA_029547385.1 Candidatus Latescibacterota bacterium | reverse complement strand
CATCGCACCGTGCGAACTTCGCGTTTGGCGCGTCCGGCATCGCGTCCGTTTCCAGAATTCCCTGAATGTTCAGTTTGGTAGGTCCGCCGCCATGGTTTCCGACGCCGTAGAAACACATCACTTCGGTAACGCCGTCGTCGGTCTGCTCCCATGCGGTAACTATCCGCTTTTTGATCTCTTCGACGTTCCCGCCGAAGCCATAGTGGTGGGGCGGGCGAATTCCGAGGACGCGGGAACCGTCGGGCGATTCCCACCAGAAATGCTGTGGAAGATGTTTTTCATGCTCCCCCGGACGGAAGAATATGTAGCTCTTGAAGCCGCTCTTTGCGAGAATCTGAGGAAGGTTCCCATTGTGTCCGAACGTATCGACGTTGTACCCCACCGTGGGTTCCACGCCGAATTTTTCCATGAAGTATTCTTTCGCGTACAGTGCGTGGCGAACGTACGACTCCCCACCGGGGATATTGCAGTCAGGCTGCTCCCACCAGCCATTAACAATCTCCCAGCGGCCCTCCTCGATTCTTTGACGAACCTCCTCGAACATGTCCGGCGCGTCTTCTTCGAGCCACACGTACGATGACGCAGAGCTTCGAACGAAGATGAATCCGGGAGTTTCCTTCATCCTGTCGAGAGCGGAACGGCAGGTATCACTTACCTCCTTACGACCCTCTTCGAGCCGCCACAACCATATCGGGTCTATATGCGCGTTGCCAATCATGTGAACTGTGTAAGCCTTGGGATTCGACTTGTCCACCATCGGGGATTCCTTCTGCTACGTAGTCCTGGATGCAGTGCGCCACGCACGACGGAAGATGAAGCGGGTCGCACAGAAGCGAAAAATCGGTCTTTGGATCGGTGTGATGATCCGGTGTCCTTTCGATTGATCAGCGGGTGAGAGATGGCGTTTGAAGCGAGGGTTCGTCCCAGGGGTCAATCCCCAGAAGGTCAAATAACTGCGTAAGGTTGAGAATTGCCGTGACTCCCTCGGCGACCTCGGGAAGCGGGTAGCGACGTGCGATCAGAACGGGGTGCATGCCCACTGACAGGGCCCCGGCAACGTCGGCTTCCGGGCTATCCCCGACGTAAACCGCCTTTTCGGCAGGCACGCCGGCAAGGCGGAGGCCTTCCTCGAAAATGCGCCGGTCGGGCTTTTCGCACCCGAATGTTTCTGATGCAATCGCGAAATCCAGGTACTCTTCAAAACCAAGTTCCTTATTGACCATCGGCAGGAGGGGCGAGATGTTGGAGATCATCCCGACCGTGAATCCTGCCCATTTGAGGCTTCGCAACACAAAACGGGATTCCGCGTACGCAAACAGCGTGGTGAAGTACCGGAGTCGCTTCGCCACTGCATCTTCCATCCTCGGGAGCTCGCGCCTCGGAACACCACAGAAGCGGAGAAGCTCCCGCCGGTATTGTGCCCGCCAGGTGAGATAGGCTTCCGCGTCCCGCGGCGCAGGAGGGAGAGCCGCTTCCGCGTCACGACTTGCGATCCGGTAAAGCGCCATATCCGTCGGGTACCCCATCGCGGTCAGGAGATGGGTGAAACCCTGCGCGTAGGCAGGCTCGTCGTTCCCGAGAGTTCCCCCATAATCGAAAAGAACCGCGCGCACTCCTCTCAACATCTTCTGATTGTCTCCACATCTAAGACAGGTTCAAATGGAAAAATCGTCGCATTCGGCATGTCCCGTTTCCGCCGGTTGCGTACGAACGCACATGTGTTTTGATTCCTTGAAGACAGGACCATCCAGAAGATAAGTGCTCCACTTGGACGGGTGCACCCCGCGGAAAGAGACCACATGCATGTTCCCCAGACAGTAACGTACAAGATCGCCGACAGATGTGACCTCAAAGCCGACGTGTATGTACCCGAAAGAGGCGATGCCGCCGCGGTGATTCTGTGGATTCACGGGGGCGCATTGATCGGCGGAAATAGGAAAGACATCAGAGAAGAGCAACTGGAGTTTTATCTGCGTAACGGGTACGCTCTCGTTTCGATTGACTACCGGCTCGCCCCGGAAACCAAGCTCCCAGAAATCATCGCGGATATCCGCGACGCGTACGACTGGCTTCGCCGCGAGGGACGACAGCGCTTCGGTTTTGACACACGGAGGATCGGTGTTGCGGGACATTCTGCAGGAGGGTACCTCACCCTTATGACGGGGTTCTGCGTCTCACCGCGGCCCCGGGCGCTCGTTTCCTTCTACGGATACGGCGACCTGACGGGTGGCTGGTACAGTCGTCCGGACCCTTTTTACTGCAAACTGGCGCCAGTGGAGAAAGAGACCGCGCACGCCTCCGTCGGAACCGAACCGGTAGCCGATCTGAGCCTGCCCGGGACATTGCCGGACCCCAGAGGTCGCTTCCAGTTCTACCTATACTGCCGCCAGCAGGGTCTCTGGCCCAAAGAGGTCAGCGGCTTCGATCCGGACTATGAGTCCAAGCTGTATGTGCCGTTCAACCCTCTCTGGAATGTGACTCCTGACTACCCGCCGACGCTTTTGCTGCACGGCGATCTCGACACAGACGTGCCGTACGCCCAGTCCGTCCTCATGGCGTATGAGATGCAGCGGCATGGCGTCGAGCACGAACTGCACACCGTGCGAGGTGGCGGCCACGGGTTTGACGGGCACGGGTTCGGCAAACCTGAGGTCGATACCGCATTCGACCGCGTTATCGGATTCCTGAAACAGCACCTTTGAGTGCGTCAGGTGGCGTCATTGACCCACCAGTAGCCCGCGAACTATCGCCAGAGGGTCTTCCCCTGCTGGCAAGCGGCGCATCGTGTGCGACACGAACGCTTCCTCGATGGGTTGGTACGCCGAGTCAAACTCTTCAGGTGTGATGCACTGGTTGCCGGAGTTGAGCTTGCTGTGCAGCAGGTCGAAATAGGCTGTCACACGTGGTCTGTAATAGTCCGCGATGAGGCCGTCGAGGTCCATGCGGTAGTAATCCCGCAACGGCGGTGAATGCATGCCCTCGTCTCCGTAAACCCAGACATGTGTGTGCTTTACCCACCGTTCCGCATCGTCCCCGAATCGAGCGCGATGCTCCTTCACCTTCGTGTCGAGTCGATAGGGCGGCCAATTGGATAACAACCTGGTCTGGTCGTCCAGCAATGCCACGCACTCTGCCCTGCGTTTTTCCAGTTCGACTTCGTCGCCCGCAAGGAACGCGTCTCGTGCGGAGATGATGGCTATGTTGAAGCGCTCCGCAATCCATTGTCGGGCAACGTCAACAAAATCGCGCAGCGCGAGCGGGTCAGTTCTCACCTCCACCTCTTGCGTAAGGAAAAGCTCAAGCACGTCGCGAAGTTTCGGGATCAACAGGTGCCTCCGTGCCCGCAACGTTGCCGTCTTGTCATCGGGTTTGGTCCATCCGAGGAGAAGGTGGATATCCGGGCGGTACCAGTACAGCGGATCCGTAATCGTGCCGACACTTCCGCTTTCGGACCCGTAAACCGTATCCACGAGGATGTTCCAGGGTTCACGCAACTTTTCGCCGAGAGATGCACCGTAGCGTTTCCGGCAATACCGTTCGACGAAGCTTTCAACACTGCCCCGGAGAGGATCCCACGCAACCTGCGCGCAGAATTCATAGAAAAAGCTGTTGAACTGAATGATTTCCGGCTGAAGGAGAAACATCCGGCAGTTCTTGCCGTCCGGTTGGTTGACCACGTCCCGGACCTTTTTCAGCAGAAGACTCACATCCCCGTGCAGATAGCTGCCTGCGCCAAAACTGTGGAGAACGCCAAAGCCCCAGGGGTGGCCGAAAAAGTTCTCCGTTTGCAGGTACTTGCCACGCTCTTCCGACCAGAGATCAGCCACGATGTGCGGAACTGAGACGGTCCCGAGGTATTCCTTGATTTGCGCCGGAGACCATCGATGGTTCACGTCTTCCGCGTCCATATCGAAAGACCACGTCTCGATGATCCAGGTGGCTTCCGGATCGGCTTCCTTAAGGGCTTCGGAGACTGCACGGGCGAAATCCAGCCGCGCTTCGTGAAGGTTCGCCGCACCTTCCAGAACCTTACTTTCGCTGATGAAGCTGGCGATGTAAAGGTGGTCGGAGCCCCACGAGTCGTTGTATCGCCGCACATACTCCACAACGTAGCGACGGAAAAGCGGATCTCCCGGGTGAACGATCGTATAAGGGGGAAGCTCACTGTACTGGAGAACGAGCACGCGTGTTTCGGGAAACCGCGCACGTAACTCGGGAGTAGCGGGAAGGTTCCCGATTATGCAGGGAATTCTTATCCCCAGGCTCCGCGCGTAGCGAAATGCTTGTTCATGAACTGTGTGCCCCTCCGAGCGTCGAGGTACCTGTGTGTCTACACCCCAATCGGCCAACATTCGCGGAAGCAGGTCATGAGCAACATCGAACGGCCACGTAGTGTTGAATCGCCTCTTCGCTTTCCAGTCCAACTCCCACTTCCATTCGTCCACGCCCCAAGAAGACGTAGAATACGTGAACACACAGCCGTTTCCCTCATGGCGTTCCGGGAAATGAGGTCGTTCCGAGATCGAAAGTGGTGGCAGTTCCACCGTGGTCAGATTCGGCACTCGTTCCCCGTCCCGGAAAAACCCCACGCCAAGAACCTCTTCCAGAAGCCAGTACACCCCGTAAAGGGTGCCTCGATCGCTGCTGCCTGCAATCACGAGCGATTCCGCATCGTCAATTTCCACTGTCTGGATCACGAAGCCATCGGACTGCTCAGATGGCGGCGCGCTCACCGCACCGGAAGCGATCGCCCGGGCGATAAACAGATTGCTCCCGGGGCGGCCGATAGCCAGCACAGGACCCGGCGCCACCGGTTCTTCTTCCACCGGAATCAGAGCGTTCGCCATGCGCGCCAGGTATCGCTGCAACTCCTCGGCAGCATGGCGCTCGAGCCAAGCAGCTCGCGTTCCCAGAAGAATTGTGCAACGTGGTTTCCCGTGTTCAGCAATGATCATTTCTACCTCCGGTGCAAAGCGTGGGGCCGCAGCCCGTTTCGTTTGAGAGTATACGGGCCGCGCCCGCACGTTCCCACACGAGGGAGTGTCAAAGGCGGGCGTTGACCGACTCCACGCACAACCGGCATATTCATCAATCCTGTCTCGAACACCTCCACCTCCATCTGGCGGTCCGCGTGTCTCCATCTTCGCGTCCTTCACTCCTGAGGTTGTTTGGTACCCTGGCGGTGGGCACCATCGCAATCAGCACATCCGCGCCTTTTATCAAACTGGCTGGAATGCGTCCCTTCGCGCTGGCGTCCGGAAGGCTTCTCGGCGTCGCGATTCTGTACGCGCTGGTCGGCAGAGACCTTTTCAGCGCGTGGCGTGGACTTGAGCGCCGTGAACGCGCACGAGCCATTGTCGCCGGCATGTTCCTCGCCGCCCATCTGGGGTGCTGGATCTGGGCATTCGAATTCACGGATCTTCCGAGCGCGGTTCTGCTGCTGGTGCTCCAGCCCCTTTTCGCCGCGTGGTTCGGTTCGTTCGTGTTCCGGGAAAAAGTTACCTCCTCCGCGATTACCGCCGTCATACTGGCAATCGTGGGGCTTCTCATCATCACGTTTGATGACCTCGCGATTTCCCCGAAGCAACTCGTAGGAGATGCCCTTGCAGCGGCAGCCTCGCTTTTCATGGTCATCTTCATGTCGCTCGGCAGAACACTCCGCCCGCGTATGAGCCTTCCCGCGTACATGACGATGACCTACGGCGGAGCGGGGGTGTGGTCCCTGATTCTGGCTCTTCTCATGGGTACTCCCCTCCTCGGCTACCCGACGTCGTCGTACCTCTGGCTGCTCGGGCTGATTTTCATCACAACCGGAGTGGGACATGCAGCGTTCAACTACGTGTTACCCCATGTGCGCCTGTTCACGGTGAACATCGCCACGGTCGCCGAACCGGCGCTTTCCATTCTCGGAGCGGTGCTGTTTCTCGGGCAGCGTCTGACGATCTACGAACTGATCGGTGGCGCTCTGCTGATGGCCGCGTTGTTCGTCGGTGTTCGTGACGAAAAACAGGGAACCGCGGCGACGCAGATCGAACAGGTTGCTCTCGAATGACCGGAGGTGCGCATCCGCGTAACGGCCGCTGCCCGTGGAAGGGCAATCTCCGCGCTGAAAGAGGTTTGCGGCCTTGCCGTTTTCGGGCGCAGCCGGTATCTTTTGTAATCTTCAGAATCGAACCGTTGCAAAGTCGGGGCGTAGCGCAGTCCGGGTAGCGCACCTGCTTCGGGAGCAGGGGGTCGGTGGTTCAAATCCACTCGCCCCGACCAACTTCCTTTCCTTGCCTTTTCATGTCCGAAACAGTACGCACGTTCGTCCGCGTCAACGGCAGCGTTCAGGGAGTCGGCTTTCGCTGGTACGCGCTCCGCTGTGCCCAGCGCACTGGCGTCGCCGGCTGGGTCAGGAACATGCCGGACGGGAGCGTCGAGATGGAAGTGGAAGGGGACCCTGCCGCCGTGAACGCGTTCATTGAGGACATGCGCATCGGACCCGCCACCGCCGACGTGTCGGAGGTCAATTTCCACCGAATACCCGTGAAGGGCGAAACGAGCTTTGAGGTGAAACGATGACTATCGCGGCGAACCTGATCAGGAACATCCCTGATTTCCCCAAACCCGGCATCCTTTTCCGCGACATCACCCCTTTGTTGAACAACCCCGCTGCGTTCTCGCAGGTAATTGACGAACTTGCGGACGCCACCTCCCGGTACCGTTTCTCGCGTATCGCAGGTATTGAGTCCCGTGGGTTCATTTTTGGCGCCCCTCTTTCGCTGAAACTGGGGGTGGGGTTCGTGCCCATCAGAAAACCGGGCAAGCTGCCCGCCAGAGTGCTGCGTGAGGAATACAGCCTCGAGTACGGAACCAACGCGGTAGAAATGCATGCTGACGCGCTTACGAAAGGCGAATCAGTCCTCATCATCGACGATCTTCTCGCCACGGGGGGAACTGCCGGCGCGGCGTGCCGATTGGTTGAGCGTGCGGGCGGTACCGTGGCGGCGTGTACGTTTGTGATAGAACTGGCAGCCCTCGAAGGCAGAAAAGCACTCGAAGGAAGGGAAGTCGTCTCGCTGATCACGTATTAATCATCGACTGATTCATTTCTCCCCAGTGAGGTCGCGGGGCACATGATCTGGAAACACGCTGCACGGTCGGCTCTCCTCCTCACGTTGTTTATTGGCTGCAATGTCGGCCCGGACACCCGGTATTTCCTCGCAAGACCGTTATCCTCCAGGGGGTTGGCGTGGGAGATCTACACGCGGGGCGCATGGCGAGTGGTTGAGTTGCAGGGGATTCGTCCGCCTTCCTACGTCAAGGAGGGTGTGCTCGCCGGGGGCAACTATTTCCTTTTTGCCGGAAAGTTCATGGAACCCAACACACTCGAATTCCGTGCATGGACCGTTCTGCCTCCTGTCCGCCGCGTGGTTTCCGCCGAATCCCCTCCTGACACAACCGGACTGCCCTGGCTGACCGGGGACGATTTCCCAAAACTTGAGGACTATCAGCGGTTCTCGCTTCTCGCCGCCGGCGAGCGGTGGCCGTGGCGAGGAGAAGGCGTCGAGAAACCCGATTCCCTCTCGTTTCTGTTTCGCCGTTAGGCGAGTATGTTTGCTTCAGGTGAAAAGGCGGGCCGTGGCGAGATGATCGGAACGCCTTTTTCGGACCGACAACCAGAAACACAAGGGATATTCCCGGCGTGACCCCCGAAAAACCGGCAAATGCCTTCACCGTCGATGTGGAAGACTGGTTTCAGGTTTCCGCGTTCCGGCACCATATCGGAAGGGACGAATGGGACCACTGCCAGTTGCGAGTTGAGGCCAATACTGAGCGGCTGCTGGAAATTCTCGCGAGCCACAACGTACGGGGGACGTTCTTTGTGCTCGGGTGGGTTGCGGAGCGCGTGCCGGCTCTCGTCCAGAGGATTGCCAGCGCAGGACACGAAGTTGCCTGCCATGGGTACCACCACGAACTCGTGTACGATTGTTATCCCTCCCAGTTCGAGGAACTCACGCACAGAGCCGTCGGAGTGCTCGGCGAATTGCTGGGAAAACCGGTGACCGGCTACAGGGCCGCGAGTTTCTCCCTTCCCCGTTCAGAGCGGCAATGGGTGTATGACATACTCGGGCGTCAAGGCATTCGGTACGATTCCAGCATTTTCCCGATCCGTCGGAAATTCTACGGCCATCCTGAAGCCCCCTGGACCCCTTTCGATGTGACAACGCCGAGCGGAACACTGCGCGAATACCCCTTGCCCGTCGTGAAGATCGCCGGCCAGGCATTCCCCTTCGGGGGTGGAGGGTACTTCCGGTTGTATCCCTATCATCTCACAGCCTCTTGTATACGCAGAGCCAATCGTGAAGGCCGGCCGGTCGTCTTCTATGTGCATCCGTGGGAAATCGACCCGGGTCAACCACGCCAGAACGTCGGTCTGGTAACGAAATTCCGTCATTACGTAAACATCAAGCGTGAAGAAGAACGGCTGCAGAGATTGCTGCGCGAGTTCAAGTTTCAACCACTTCCAGTCGGAGCCGCGGGATGAATCAGAACACTACCCAGGAAACCGTGACCAGACACTTTGACGTTACTGCCGAGGAATTCGATTCGATCTACACAGGCGAAGGTAAAAGCTTCTGGGGAAAGCTTTTAGACCGGTCGCTCAGAAAAGACATGTATGAGCGGTTCACGCTCACCGTCGAAAACTGCGGCGATGATCCTGACCGAACCATCCTCGATGTCGGATGCGGAACCGGGCGCTTTTCCATTGCGCTCGCGCAAAGAAATGCGCGCGTGGATGGGATAGACCCTGCGCCGACCATGTTGGCCATCGCCACCAGACTCGCCAGCGAGCAGGGCGTGGCAGACAAATGCCGCTTCATCGAAGCCGACCTCGACAATTTCAGCGCCGCGGAGAAATACGATTACGTCATCGGAATTGGCCTGTTCGACTACCTCGCAACCCCTGCCGCAGCTCTCAAACGCATGACCGGCCTTGCAAAAAAACGCGTGATAGTGACATTCCCTCGCCGGTGGACATGGCGTGCGCCAATTCGCAAACTGCGGCTGTCCCTCAGAGGCTGTCCGGTGTTTTTCTACGATCGCGCGCAAGTCGAGAAGCTTGTCCGGGACGCGGGAGGGCAAATTGAGGAAGTCCGTGTGGTGGGGAAGATTTACTTCGTCATGTTCGCGCCGACCGACTCTCATCGCAAATGACCGTCCGCGATGATCCGTGTCCTCCACGTCATCAACACCCTCGCTCCGGGCGGGGCGGAAACTCTCGTCACGAGCCTGTGCCAGGCCCTCCCGCGTGAAGGTGTCCAGCCTCTGGTGGCCTATCTCTTCGGGGACGGCACACTCGGAGAACGCCTGAAGGACCATGGCATCGGGGTGGAACGCCTCAGCCACGGTAGCCGACCCTCCCTCTTCGCGCTTCCCCGCGCGGTCAGCCTGATTCGATCCCGGAAGATCGACCTCGTACACGCCCATCTTGTCTACGCCGGCATTGTGGCGAAGATTGCCGCCCGATTCACCGGTGTCCCGGTCGTGATGACGCGGCACTGGGTGTCCGACCCCAAACAAAAGACGTTTCTGTTCCGGCTGGACGACCGGTTGACACGCCGGTACGTGTCTACGTTGATCGCGGTGGGAGAGCAAGTCCGCGCTGCCATACTTGCGGAAAAGTTGATGCCGCCGGAACGAGTAGTCGTTCTCAGGAATGCCGTGGACGTCTCACGTTTCCGCGTCAAGAAGCACGAAGTCGTTGAGGGCGAGAGCTTTGTTGTGGGCACGGTTGGCCGCCTTGAGGCCCCGAAGGCGCATGGCGTGTTCCTCGAGGCAATCGCCCGCCTTCGTGAAACGTTTCCCGGAGTAAGGGGCCTGATCGCGGGTGATGGGCGGCTCCGTTCCCAACTCGAAGAGACCCGCATGCGGCTCGGGTTGGAGGGGGTGGTCGATTTCGTCGGGGCGATTCCTGCGGAAGGGATTCCGGATTTCCTCAATTCCCTGGATGTGTTCGTCCTCACTTCCAACTGGGAAGGACTGCCCATGGCACTCATAGAGGCCTCGGCTTCCGGGCTCCCGGTTGTCGGAACCGATGTGGGTGGCGTTGGCGAAGTGGTAGTGGACGAAGTCACGGGCTATCTTGTGCCGCCGGGGAATCCCTCTGAAATCGCCTCCAGAGTGGCCTGTCTGCTCAAAAACACGGAACTTCGAGCCACTCTCGGCGTCAACGCACGGCATCGGGCGGAAACCGAGTTCGACGTCACGCGCCTTGCCCACGACACCGCCGGGTTGTACAGGGCCACTCTCGGCATCGCGCCAGCCGATTCCTGAAATCATCCGATGCACCGGCATTAAGAGCACTCCCGACCTCACGATTGCCGCAACACCAGCAAGACGGGTATCTTCTGACGTGTTGCGCGTCATCTGTTTGCGGGTGCGCGCTCCAATATTAACGGGCTCACGGAGCACCGAGCCTGTCCTCCTTCCGGTGGTTCGTCTGCGGGGAAAGCGATGCCGCAAGATCAAAAGGTGCGGGTAGTCCATATCATCACCACGTTCAGCGTCGGTGGGGCAACTGAGACGGCGCTGCTCTGCGCGGCGGGGCTCAATGCGACAGGGCGTTTCGACGTCTCAATCCTCGCGGGCCCGCCGAACAGCGCCGAAGGAAGCCTTCTTGACGACGCAGAGCGATGGGGTGTGCGGGTTGACACCATCCCGGCGTTGCAGAGGGACATCTCACCCTCGCAAGACATCGCGGCTTTTTTTCAGTTGGCGAATGCGTTACGAAGATCGGAATGTGTGATCGCCCATACGCACAGCTCGAAGGCAGGGGTTCTTGGTCGTTTGGCCGCACGCGTCGCAAACGTTCCGTTAATCGTGCACACGTTCCACGGTTTGCCGTACACACAAACCTCCCCCGTTCTGCAGCGCGTCGGGTACGAGATGATCGAACGCTGCGCGGGGAGGATCTCGTCCGGAACATTTTCGGTCACGCACGACATCTTGAGACGCTTGAAGGAAGCCAGAATCGGAGTCCCCGACCGTTCATGGCTTGCACGGAGCGGGATGGATTTGGACCGTTTCCTGAAACCCGGTCCCGGGCGCGAGGAGGTTCGTAGGCGCTGGGGGGTGCGTTCGGACGACGTTCTTCTCGGCATGGTCGGGAGAGTGCATACGGGGAAAGGGCAGGATGTTATCGTCCGCCTCGCTCCCGAAATACTGACAGACGCTCCGAGCGTGAAAATCGCTATCATAGGTACGGGACCGCTGAAAGATCCGTTGCAGGAACAGGTTGCCCGTGCA
Organism: Candidatus Latescibacterota bacterium; assembly: GCA_029547385.1. GTDB lineage: Bacteria > Latescibacterota > MWCZ01 > MWCZ01 > MWCZ01 > MWCZ01. The sequence goes on along the minus strand of JAKPPK010000247.1, from coordinate 2,465 downwards.
GGGCTGGGCGACAGGGTATTGTTCGTGGGCGGCATTCCCGTGGATGAGATGCCGGAAGCCATATCTGCGTTGGATGTACTGGTGCACGTCTCCAAACGGGAGGGTCTGGCAAGGGTTATTGTCCAGGCTCTTGCGTGCGGCAAACCGGTGATCAGCCACGCCCTCGACGGATCTCCCGAAGTCATTGCTGACCGTGCAAATGGAAGGCTTATCCCTCCAGGCGACGACAATGCCCTGCGCAACGCCATCGCTGAGCTCGCCCGCAATCCGCAACTCCGCGACGAGTGGGGAGCGAAAGGTCCTGCCGCAGTTGACCCGGAATTCCGCGCGGAAACCATGATCGAACAGATAGAGGCGGGTTACCGCGACCTTTTGCAGCATGCCGGCATCGGGTGTTCCACTTCGTCAGGGGTGCGACCATTCGCTGAATGGCTGCCCGCGTTGCGCGAAACACCCGTACCACAGGGGAGCATGTCACTTGGACACTCATAACCATGGCGGCCGCGGTACCTACGATTACACCCGCGCATTCGTAATCGGAATCGCCCTCAATATCACCTTCGTCGCGGCCGAAGCGGCATTCGGAGTGATTGCGGGCTCGCTGGCGCTTGTCGCCGATGCGGGCCACAACCTGAGTGATGTGTTGAGCCTTGGTCTCGCGTGGGGTGCAGCCGCGCTCGCGGCCAGAAGAAGCACTGACAGGCGGACATACGGGTTCAAGCGAGCCACAATCTATTCCTCCCTTCTGAGCGCAATCCTCCTCCTCATCGCCCTTGGAGGAATCTCGTGGGAAGCAATCCGGCGGCTTTCCCATCCGCGGCCGGTCGACGGCAACATCGTCGTGATTATTGCTCTCGTCGGCGTGGCGATCAACACCGCGACTGCGTTGCTCTTCGCGCGGGGACGTCATGATGACCTCAACATCCGGGGGGCGTTTCTCCATATGGCAGCCGACGCCGGTATTTCCCTTGGCGTCGTAATAACCGGCCTGGCCGTCACAGTGACAGGGTGGAACTGGCTGGACCCGCTCATAAGCATTGCGATAGTCATCGTGATCGCAATTGGAACATGGGGCCTTTTGCGGGAGTCGGTCAATCTATCCCTTGATGCGGTCCCCGAAGGTATCAATCTGCGGGAGATTGAGAGCTACCTTCGGAACCTTGATCAGGTGAAAGACATCCATGATCTGCACGTGTGGGCGTTGAGCACGACGGAAACGGCGATGACTGTTCACGTCGTTACGACGTCCGAGGCTCTGGACAACGGGGTGGTAGCTGACATTCAGACGTATCTTCACGAACACTACGGTATCCGCCACGCTACCATTCAGCTCGAGAGCGACGACGGTAGTCTGAAAACACTCAATTGCCGGGAATGCAACTGATCTGCATGGGCGATTTCGCACTGCGCCACCCGGTGGGAACTCTGGTAACGGCATGCGTCGCTGGCAAGATATAACCATCACGCTGATTTCGGATGTCGTGTCGTCGCTGGTGGCGTTCGCTGTCGCCCTTGCTGTTCGCAACGCGTCCGCGTCTGATTACCTTCCCTTCCCGCTCTCCGCATACGTGGTTCCCGCACTGCTTCTCTCCCTCGCATGGGCTGGTCTCTTCGCGTACGTGGGCCTGTATTACGACTGGAGCCGTAAAGGACGCTTCGACGAACTGGTTCTGCTCACGAAAGCCGTCCTGTTCGGTGGGGTTGTGATATTCCTTCTCACGTTTGACCCGAACAGCCCGCTTCCACCAACCCGCGTGGTGCTGCTCACGTACGGACTGACGCTCGTCGTTGTCAGTGGCACAGGGCGATTTGCCATACGCGGGCTGCAACGACGCCTGTTCCTGCGCGGAATCGGTCTCAGAAACGCTCTGGTAGTGGGAACCGGACAATCAGCAGTCCAGTTCGCGGAGACTCTGAAACGAACGCCCCGACTGGGGTTGCGTGTCGCGGGGTTCCTCGCCACCGAAACGGTCACCAACCCGTCCCCGCTCGCACAGCCAATCCTGGGCCGTTTGAATGAACTCGGGCCCGTCATCGAACAACATCAGGTCACCGACGTCATCTTCGCCGAGCCTTCACTGAGCCACAAAACTGTGCTGGACGCCGTGGCGTTGTGCAGCGGCAGAAAAGTGAATTTCGGTAGTCTCCCGGACCTGTACGACGTCGTGGGGAGAACCGGCGTAGGGGGACAGCTTTACGGAGTTCCGCTTCTCCCTCTCTATCCATCCGACATGCCGGTCTGGCAACGCAGGACCAAACGTGTCCTCGACTTCCTCGTTGCGTTTTTCGCTCTGGTAGCGGGTCTACCGTTGTGGCTTCTGGTAGCGCTGGCGGTCTGGCTGGAGGACAAAGGCCCGGTGTTTTACTCCCAGGACCGCGTCGGTAAGGATGGACGCGTGTTCCGGTTCCACAAATTCCGATCCATGATACCGAACGCGGAGAAGGCAACCGGGCCTGTGTGGGCG
>JAKPPK010000237.1 GCA_029547385.1 Candidatus Latescibacterota bacterium | reverse complement strand
TCAATCGCTGTCTGATAGTCGTACAGGTCTGCCGCATCTGTTCTGGGTGTGTCGCTCATGTCTCGCCTTTCTGATTTGGAGTTCCAACAACGCCATCCACGCTAGGCGCGGGAGCCGCGCCATCGTGATGGCTGGGGTTGGGCGTATGCCGGATTGTTCCGGCACACGCCGTTCCGGTTTCGTTAAACCGGCTGAAGTTCATCCTCTTCCACGTCAGACGTTGAGACAACTCCTGCCCGGCTACGGCAACACCAAACGAGGCTATTGCCTTGACGCATTACTTTTGCCGGAATTCCTTTGTCGGTGAGTCTCTTCACCTCGCGCTCACACCATTCTTCAGCCGTTATATGCTGTTTTCCTGCAATCTCAATTAGACTGCTTGGCGGCATTTTCGCTGTAAATCTGTACGGGTTCATCGGTATCGGTTTCATTTAATCTCCTTGTTGTTTAGTTAAATCATCAGGACGCCCAACAACGGGCTCGACCGTACCCGGCACAAGGTGCCGTGTCCGGTCAGCCATAGGGTTGGAACTACTCATCACACACCGCCTCAAACGCGTCCTTCCAGAAGTCGCGCTGTTCACGCATGGACGCCGGGCGCAACGTGCCGTCCCGCGTCTCTGCCGTTTGCCGCCCGTACACGTCCCACAGGTACACACACAGGCCGGACTCTGACCCGCGACACGCGAACGGAGAGGAACAACGGACGGTATGTCCCTTTGCCGTGACGTACAGATTCCCCTCGATGATTCTGGCGATCTTCATGGCTTCCACCGATCAAGAGTTCCAACAACCGGCGGCACCTTACCGCCGGAAGCCGGCGGCAGGTGCGCCGTGGTGTTCGCAATATCCAAGATTCGTGCCGCCTGTTCCCACTTCTGCCGCTCGACGGCCTTGCTCGCTTCCAGCAGGCATCGGCCCAGCCCATCGGCGCGACGGTGGCGGAACGTGCAAACGACGTCCGCGTTGATCCTGACCTCATACGTCCGCACTCCGAGCTTGTCGGAATCATCATGCGGCCCGACATTGACAATCGCAATCACGGGCAACCTCCTTGCGAACATGCAGGTGCAGGGTACGTCGCTTCGCGCCGCCCCTGACCTGCGGCGTTGGGCGTCCAGTACCACCGACCTCGCACGCACTCCGGCCTTGCCGTTGACCCTATCGGCCTCCGCACGACCGCCAGCATTCCGTAATTGTACCCGTCAACACCGAGGCACTCAAAAACATCCGTGTTTCCTAGTTGGCGAACCTCCTGCGTTTCTTCTGGTGGTTGCGGCATCATCGGCGTATCAGAAGCGAACGCTTGGCACCGCGAACTGTGCGACCGCGAAAGCGTGACTCTTCCGCATTTCCGCTGTTCAACGGCTTTGGGATGAAAGCAGTCGGCAGTCTTGCATTCAAATTGCGACCCGCCCCAGTAGCGGCAATCTCCGCACCGCCCAACAACCGGGTCCAGACTACGACCAACAACTTGTGCGCGAGGCTTGGCATTCTGCTCGCTTCCGCGCTCTGCGTTTTGCATGCTATTTTCCTCCGGTTGTTGGTCGCGTCTGACCCGTTGGGTTGGACCTATAGATGAACCACGAGTCCAGCAAGTACGCGAACGCCTCATATTTGCTATCGAACCACTGGCGGCGGTTCCACAGGTGAAAATCCCAAAACGTATCTTCGTCTGACGGATCGCGCGGCATCAGTTGCCAGCGGCCTTCAATCGGGAGCCATTCGGGATCGCCTTCGTACCACTCCCACGGAATCCCAGTTATTTTGAACAGGAGGTCCAACAACCGAGTGCAGGCTACGGCAACAGGCTTGTGGCTTGCCGTGCTTTTCGCTCGCTTCGATGATTTCTTGTTTGCCATTTTCATTCCTCCGTTTTTGTTGCCGTCGCCTGACCCGTGGGGTTGGAACTACGCGCCGCGTTCAGCGCGTCGTCGAATGCGATTAGCCATTCCTCGAACCTTCCGCCCGTGCGAAGCTCGCTCCACGGCGCGAAATCCCCGTTGAGGTGCAGGCCGCCGACTCCGTGACTTTCGTTCATAA
>JAKPPK010000214.1 GCA_029547385.1 Candidatus Latescibacterota bacterium | reverse complement strand
GCATGAACCGCGAACGCGCCGGATGCCGTTACGCTAGTGGCGAGCACAGCGTTGGTTCCATCGGTGACGCTTTGGATGTATGCCTTTGCTCCGCCATCCCACTGGATGACCATTCCAACCATCCCACTTGTGAAGAAGCTTGAAGAAGCGGTCAGTGCCGTACCGGAAGCACTCGCCGTAATTTCCCCTGAATCGTACACGGTAGGCGTCGTTCCAGTTCCGAGCTTTGCCGCGTCGAAGAAATCGATCCGCGTTGCGTTCCCGCAGACCCAATCCATTCCTGCGTCCGTCAGAAGGTTGGGCTTGAACCCACTGGAATACACCTCTCGGGAGGGGCCTGCCGCGAGTGCCTCTGCTTGTTCCTCAACCAGCCGTGAGAGGATGGGATCGGCCAAGTCGCGCTGCCAGCTCGGCAATTCACGCCAAGACCTATCACTGCCATCCGTCTCTTCTCCGCAGGCAGTAGCTAGAGCCTGCTTTCGCAGAGCGGGAAGTCCCTCGGGTTCACGTGCTCCGAAGCACCATTTACCGGAAACGTTGGTTGTAAGCGTAGCGAGTGGATTACACATGGCGATGAACTCCTGTCAGTGGTGCGGTAGTTGATGTGGCTGAATCGTTATAGGTTCCGGCTTGGATAACCACAAATTTGTGGACGCCGGATAGTGGTCCGATGGTCGAGGCTAAGGAATCGCTTTCAGTGGCTAGCGTCACTCGCATTAGCTTGTGTGCACCAGTTACAACTCCAATCGAGGATGCCACTAAATCACTCATGATCGGAAGAGTCACAACTACAGAGCGATGCACTCCGTTAAGTGGTCCGATCTCTGAAGCCGCGACATCCCCGTAGACTCCGACGGCGACAACAACGCGCCGGTGGATTCCCCCGACGCAAGCGACACTCGCTACTACCTCATCTGAGACCAGCACAGGCCACGGTGGATACACTGCGGCGAAGATCCGCTTCCCGGACAACTCGACCACCATGAACGAGGCCAATGCCCCCCGACCGCGATCCACGGCCATCAGGGAGTCGAGACCCGGATCTTCGAGAACGAGGTTCGCCACCCCGAAGTTCTCACGCTGGAAGCGCGCGTACAAGGCCCCCCCAGACGCAGTGAGGTAGTAACACACCACATCCGTCTGGGTATCGTCGAAGTTGATTACCCCGTTGAAGAAGAGGCAGGGGTTGGTGCCCGTCCACGA
>JAKPPK010000213.1 GCA_029547385.1 Candidatus Latescibacterota bacterium | reverse complement strand
CGGGTAGCCGGCTGGCCGAAAATCGTCAACGTCGAGAACGGCGTACCCGACCCAGTCCACCTCAACGCCGCGCGCTACATTGACGCAGTCAACTTCGCGGCGCGCATTTCGTGTCCAACGTTCTGGAGTATGGCCTTCCTCGATGATCTTTGCCCATCCGTGGGTAACTACGCCGCGTACAACCGGCTTTGTTCTGCCCGGAAAATGGTGCGCCACGACGTGGCCGTGGGGCACATTCATACCGACGAATGCAAAGCTGCAACAGTCAGATGGGTCGAGGAGTTCGTGCGGAGTTGAAAAAGTAATTTCCCCGGTAACCGTCCGCCATTGCGGAGAACATGTCCAAGTGTTCAGTCAGGAGGCAACCATGGAACCCGTCAAATTTGCCGTCGTCGGTCTCGGCATGGGGCACAATCGCTCTCGTGTCATTGCGGGCACCGAAGGCGCGAAACTTGTGACCGTCGTGGATATTGACGAAGAACGCGCGCGTAATGTCGGCACGGAGCTGAACGTCCCTTGGACGTTGTCCCTCGACGAAGCCCTGAACAGGTTCCCCGAAATCGAATGCGTCGTCGTGATGACTCCAAGCGGACTTCACGCCGAGGTCGGTTGTCAGGCCGCCGAAGCCGGCAAGCACGTCATCACCACCAAGCCCATGGACGTCTCGGTCGAAGCCTGCAACCGTCTCATCAAAACGTGTGAGCGCAAAGGCGTCCACCTCATGGTGGATTTCCAGAGCCGCTACGTCGACAACAACGTCCGACTGGCCCATGCCGTGCAGCACGGCTGGCTGGGGCGGCCGCTCCTCGCCGAGTTCCGCTTCAAATGGTGGCGCTCGCAGGCCTACTACGACGAGCGCGGCGGCTGGCGCGGCACGTGGAAACTCGATGGTGGCGGTTCCGTCGCCAACCAGGGCGTGCACGGCCTCGATCTCCTGCTGTGGGTTATGGGAACGCCCTCCGCCGTATACGCCGAGAGCGTGGTAATGAACCACAAAATCGAAACGGAAGACCTGTCTCTCGTCATCTTCGATTTCCCCAACGGCGCCAAAGGCGCAATGACCACCACCACGACGTTCCCCGAAGCAAGCCCGTACTACAGCTTTGAGGTCCACGGCACCGAAGGCGGGGTACTCCTGGACGACGCGCTCGGCGGCGTGGGAAGGTATTTCCTTAAGGAAGGCGTGCAGGAGCGCATGCAGGAGATAACCAGCCCTGTCAAAAACGTGGCGGAAGACGCCGTACGCGTGATACGCCGCGGTGCGAGGCCGGTCATTGACGGCCGCGAGGGCCGGCGCACCGTCCACATGCTCGAAATGATCTACAAATCCGCGCGCGAAGGACGGAAAATTCCGGTAACCCCCATCACTGATTGACCTCGCAACCGGAGTGGCGCGGCCGTTCCGCGCCACTCCCGCCGATCCTGCCGTGTGCCCTGCGGGAGCGTCCAATCTCGATTTCCGCACCCCTTCGTCCGGATCCGCTGCATTATTTCGGCACAGGCATCCCTGCACGAGTTTCTGCTTGGCCGGAATGCGGCTTTTTGGTATCCTTCTTCACTCTGTGGTGAACCTCATTTCGCGTAAAGGCAGTCTCAATGCGCGTCTCGCTGTTCATTACGTGCCTCGCCGACCTGTTTCACCCGGAGATAGGGCTCGCGATGGTGACCATTCTGCGGAAACACGGAGTAGAACTGGTGTTCCCCGGCGGGCAGACCTGTTGCGGCCAACCCGCTTTCAACACCGGGAACTGGGCCGAGGCCCGTTCCGTCGCAGCCCGCATGTTGGATGTGTTCGAAAGCTCGGAATACGTGGTATCCCCTTCTGCATCCTGCACCGCGATGATTCGCGAGGGATTTCCCCGCCTGTTCGCCAATGACGAAGCCCTCCACGCCCGTTCCGAAACTCTTGCCTCACGTTCCTTCGAGTTCATTGAATTCCTCGGTAAGGTGCTGCATGTAAAATCAGCGGATGCGCGGTTCAACGGGAGGCTGACCTACCATTACACCTGCCACCAGCGTGCTCTCGGCATGACCACCGAAGCGGAGGATCTGGTCAAATCGCTGCAGGGCGTTACCTATATTCCCCTCGAGGGGAAAGAACGCTGTTGCGGCTTTGGAGGCGCGTTTTCCATCAAAATGCCGGACCTTTCCGGCCACATGGCGAACGACAAAGTGGAAAGAATCATCGAAACAGGCGCGGAGGCTGTCGTCGTTAACGACACAGGGTGCATCATGAATATCTCCGGAGCCCTGAAGCGGCGCGGGGTACCCGTCAAGGTCATCCACCTCGCCCGAATCCTTTCAGGTGAGGTGACCGCGCCATGAACCGCGAAACAGAATTGACACCTCGGTGGGATTTCGGCGCCGCAACCCGCCAGTCTCTGCGCAATGAATCGCTGGCGAAGGCGCTTTTCCGCGCAACCGCGAAGTTCGATGACGGCCGCAGGGCCCTGATGGCCGCACTTCCCGAAAGCGACCTCCTCCGCGAAAAGGCCCGCCAGATCAAGGACGACGTTCTCCAGCACCTCGATCGCTACCTTGCGCAGTTCGCCGACTCGGTCGAAAAAGCCGGGGGAATCGTTCACTGGGCCAAAACCGGGGACGATGCCAACGCCCTGGTCGCCTCTATCGCACGCGAGCGCAATGTGAAGCGCATCGTGAAAGCCAAAACAATGGTGAGTGAGGAGACGCACCTCAACGATGCGCTGGAATCCGAAGGCTTCTGCGTGATCGAAACCGACCTCGGCGAATACATCCTCCAGGTCGCCGGCGATCGTCCCTCGCACATCGTCGTTCCGGCCGTTCATCGCACGAAAGAGGAAATCGCGGAGCTGTTCAACACCTCCTTCGGCGTGTCCCTGCCCCCCGAACCCGCGGAAATCACGAAGTTCGCGCGCGCCCGACTGCGTGAGGAATTCGCCAACGCCGACATGGGCATCACCGGCGCCAACTTCGCCGCCGCTGACACCGGCACGGTCATTCAGGTGACCAACGAAGGCAACGGCCGCCTCTGCGCCACGTGGCCGCCCGTCCAGGTTGTGTTCATGGGGATCGAGAAAATCATCCCCCGTCTGGAAGACCTTCCCGTCTTCCTCAAGCTGCTCGCTCGCAGCGCTACCGGACAGCCCATGACTGTCTACACCAACCTCATCACCGGCCCTCGAAGGGAAGGCGAAGGTGACGGCGCGCGAGAGCTCCACGTAATCCTGATCGACAACGGTCGCACCGCTGTTCTCGGATCGGAGTACCGGCAGAGCTTGCGGTGCATTCGATGCGGCGCCTGCCTGAATACCTGCCCCGTCTACCGGAACGTCGGCGGCCACACATACGGAAGTGTCTATCCCGGACCCATCGGGTCGGTGCTTTCGCCCCTGTACGAAGGACGGAGCCGCTTCAGCGCCCTTCCCCACGCGTCATCTCTGTGCGGAGCCTGTTACCAGGCATGCCCGATGAAGATCAACATCCCGCACATGTTGACCGCCATGCGTGCCGAACAGGCAGAACGGGGAGACAACCACGTCCTCGAACGGCTCGGCATGCGCCTCTGGGCGCTTGCCATGCGCTCTCCACTTCTTTACCGGTTCGGAGGAACAGCCCTCCGCTGGGGAATGTTGCCGCTCTCAAGCGAGGGATGGGTATCTTCCCTCCCTTACCCGTTCTCCGGATGGACAAAACGCCGCGATTTCCCGCTTCCCGCGAAAAAAAGCTTCCGCGGGAGCTTCAAAGAATGAACTCGGCAACCGCCTTGGAGGGGCGCGCTCTGTCGCGCCCGATTGATTCCCTCGCGCCCGCTGATCCTCCCGCTGCAAAATGAAACCGCTCCTGCTCCACTATTACGTGACCTACCGCTGCAACGCACGGTGCTCATTCTGCACCATCTGGGACCCGGCAAAATGGGACCACCGCGCCACACCCTCCTGGGACCAGATGAGCTCCAACCTCACCGTTGCCCGGAAACTGGGCACTCGATTCGTAGATTTCACCGGCGGCGAACCTCTTCTGTATCACGACCTGCCCCGCGCGCTTCGCCTCGCAAAGGTGCTCGGGTTCCGTACCAGCGTCACCACCAACTGTCTGCTCTACCCTGCCCGTGCAAAAGATCTCGCCGGCCAGGTTGACCTGCTCCACTTCTCGCTCGACGCCGCGGAAAAGGAAACTCACGACCGCATCCGTGGCGTGCCATGTTTCGACCGCGTGATGGAGAGCCTCGACATCGCCCGTGCTCTCGGCGAACATCCCGACATCCTCTTTACGGCAACGGAGGAGACGTTCGAACAGATCGCCCCTCTTGCCGCCATCGCTCAGGCGTACAATACCATGCTCATTGTGAATCCAGAGTTTGCGTGGGCAGGGAACAAAGGTGTCGGAGAACGGGAACTGGCCTGCCTTGAACGTTTCGCCCGCGAGCGGAACGTCTACGTGAACCGGGCGTTTCATCGTCTCATTCGAGCTGGCGGCAATCAACGCGCGCACCCCGTCTGTCACGCGGTAGAAGCCGTCGTCGTCATCTCACCGGACGATCACCTGCTCCTACCCTGCTTCCATCGGCAGAGAGAACGCATACCGATAAACGGCCAGTTGGAAAAAGTGCGGGCAGGTTCAGTAGTGAAGGCGTACAAAGGCGAGGATGGCAGGCAGCCGTACTGCCAGGGTTGCACGATCAATTGCTACATGGATCCATCGTTTCAGTACGCATGCAATGCCTATCTTTTCCTCAGCCTGGCGGCAAAGGCAAAATACGCGTGGAGCAAGTACGTCCTTCTGGCCTGAACCCTCCAGCACCGGCTCGTGGCACGCCATTGCCCCCGTGCCACCTGTTCCCCCGCTCTCCTTCTGACATATCCGCCCTATTTGCCCTATTCGACCTGTTCGCTCCAATGCCTTCATGCCACATTCCCTAGCACACGCCTCCTCACCGCCCCTTCCCGTACGCCTCCAGACCGTACTCCCTCCCGAAGCGGAACAACTCCACGATGTTCTCTGTCGGAACTTCGGGGCCGACCGAACTGGAAGGCGCGAGAAAAAACCTGCCACCACGCCGCGCGCCGATGTCAATGCACCGTTTGACATCTTTCCTTACGTCCTCGACACTTCCGTGAGGCAGCGTCGAGGTCACGCTGACACTTCCCCAGAGCAACAGCGGTACACCGTTCCGGTTCGTCATCCCGGCCAACGTTTCAAGGCTCATTCCGTGGTCTTCTTCGAGCCCCTGAAAACCGTCTACCCCGCATCTGATAAGGTCATCTATGATCGGCATGATGTTGCCGTCTGAGTGCCACACCGAAATGATCTCCGCCTCCACAAGCGGTTCCATCGCGCGTGCAAGGTGCGGAAAATAAATCTCCCGCAGAAGCTTCGGGCTGCACATCGGGCCGCTGCTGTAGCAGATATCCTCCCCAAAATAGAGGAGCGGAAGTAACCCGTTCTCCCGTATCGCCCGTGCCACCTCCGCGTTCTGGAGCCGCCGTTGCTCCCCTTCCATCGCGAAAAATCGCTCAAACACCTCGGGAGCTTCCATCATCCCGGCGAAATAGTTCTCATATCCCAGATACGAATACCACATGAACGGTGGGCACCCGCACACGTGCCCGGGTATCCACACCATCGGCGCAATGTCGTCCCGCTCGTGGACGACCTCGAGGTACTGGTCATACGCCTTCTTCGCGTCAAACGTGCGCCGCACCTCGTCAACGGTCGGTTGCTTCCGAACCCACTCGATCACCGATTCAAGCGTGGGAAATCGGTCTTCGGCCCGTTCCTCCTGTTTCCCGAAGTTGGTAGGCCGCCCGTACTCACCTTGCGTCGCCTCGGTTTCCCGTTTCGGAAGCACAAACTGCACAAGCGCATCTGCACCCGCGTTCTTGTACGCGGTCGTGGCGTGCGCGTAAGGGTTCTTCCAGAACTCATCGCGCGTCACGTGACTCATGGTGACGAGAAAGTCTTCCTGACATACCCAGCCGCCAATTACGGGAGGGCGGTCTGCAGGTTCTCCGAGAAGGGCCGCGCGCACGCGCTCGTACTGGGTCATCGATGCCTCGCACGAAATGAGGTGGCTCACCGGTTGCGGTAAAGGAATAAACGTAGAAAGGAGAGGGATGGGCAAACAGCCGGGTGGAGCGCAGAACCGGATTCGGTCTTCGGCGTGGGTGCGCTATTTGAGAAGCGTGTCTTTCAGCCGCTCCAGGGATATCACCGGCGCCTGAGATTCTCCGCGGCAACTGAACCAGCAGACGTCGCAATCCGTCGTCCCGATGGACTTCGGAGTCCATTCGGAGAAGTGGACCTCCGCGTCAAATTCACTGCATCGCTTCACATGGCCGCTCGGCGTTACGGTGACAAACCGATCCCCGGCAACGCACCCGCCGATGTGCCCGGTGGCGAAAAACTCCGGCACGCGGGAAAGGTAGTACGACGACGACAGTATCGGCGCACCCTCTCTTTTCAGCCGCAACAGCTCATCAATAACCCGTTGCAGTTCCCTCATCTGCGCGTCACGGATGTTGTGTTCCTTGTTGCCGACCTTCACGTCAGCATACGCGCTGAACGCGATCCCGATTCCCCAGTCCTCGCATTGATGCACCATCGCCACGACCTGATCAAGGTTGTCCGACTTGATTACCGTGTTCAACGCAAGGTTATCAATTCCCGCCTCAACAAGAAGCGGGATCGTCTCCGTCACTTTTTTCACCAGCCCCGGTATTCCGCGCGCCTTGTCGTGCCGCTCATCGAGGAAGTCGAGACTGATCGAAAGTTGATCCAGCCCCGCCTCCCAGAGCGCCAGACCCCGTTTCGGCGTCAGCATCGCCGCGTGGGTGATCAGGCCGAGGTACACCGCCGGCGACTGTTTCTTTATCCCGGCTATTACCGCCTCCAGGTCGCGCCGAAGCAACGGCTCCCCGCCGGTAAGCATCACCACCGTCGGTCTCAGTCTCGCTATTACGGGAGCGTAGTCGCTGAGCCGCTCCTCCGACTCCGTCTTCCAGTAATCGCAGAAATCACACCGCGCGTTGCACTTCTTCGTCACTTCCAGATTGATAAGCGTCGGATACCCCGCAAACCGCCGAAACGGGTACCGCGAAGCAGTGAAAAGCTTGTTCGCCAACGTGTATTTTCTGGGAAGCGGCATAAAGTCCTCGTACGTATCGGTCGGCACCGGTGCATCGGTGCCCGTCAGAAGGCGCTCGCCTCAACTGACCGGGCGCCCGCCATTTCCGCCTGTTCCGGCTCGAGGGAGGAAGCAAGGCGATCCTTCCCCGTCACCCCCGGCGGAATCGGCTTTCCCATCCAGTGCAGGATCGTCGGAAACACGTCCACCGTCCGCAGGGGCACATCCGGGAGAGGCATCGTCGAAAACCACGGTACCACCATGTGATCCGCGTGAAGCGCCCCGTGACCGGAGAAATGCTCCGGATTCTCGTGCTTGTCGCGCAGATCGAACCCGACCTCCGCGCTCACGACGATGTCCCCTGTCCGCGGCGAGTGGAAAAGTTGCTCCAGTTGTACCGGCCCGTCCGGATATCGTGTCGCCAGCGTCTCCTCGAGCAGGTCATCTGCATTCCACACGCCCTCGAGGCCGCGATACCCGAAC
>JAKPPK010000212.1 GCA_029547385.1 Candidatus Latescibacterota bacterium | reverse complement strand
ATCATACGTCACCAGCGGCGCAACAGTCGTAAATCTATCGCGCCGCCACGGATACACCGCGTCATCCGTCAAATCCCACAACGCCAGCAACGCCTCAGCCTCTTCCTTGACCTCAGTTGCGGTGTAAGGATCGCTCAACGTAGCCTCAACCGTCAGGGTGTACTTGTGCCAACCGCACTCTGCATCCAGCATCAGCTTATGAACCGATACATGAATGTGCGTATTCGTGAACTCGTAACTGTCCACCACGCCCTTCAATTCGACACCCGGAATCTCTGAGTCTGTCCCATTGACAATCTGACCCATAAGGCCAAGCGCCGACGTTCCCGAATACCCCCCCTCATCCTCTGGCCACAGAATGTTTTCGCCGCAACCGTTGACGTTTGCCAGCCCTATTGCATCGTTAATTTGTGTCTGTGACACGCCGTCGTTGCACCCCGAGTAACTCACAGGGTCGGGGATGGAACATGAGTTTTGGGTAACTACACCGCTATCAGAGTCCACCGTATTACTCCAACTCACCGTGCAACTGTGAGTCCCCTGACCTGCGGGTGTTTCTCCCCCGTCCGGCGACTCTGGGACTATGGCGATGGTAGCACTGCGGGCAATGGTCAGATACTTGGTGTCATCAGGAGTCGCAGGGGTACCACAATTACCGTAATGGTCATAGCTTTTGAAACCGAACCGGCCATGCCACACCTTCCGCGCTTGGACGTTCTTGAACCCAACCTTCTGGCACCGCGTCAGGTTGGCAATCTCGCCCTCAAGTTCCTTGTAGCAGTTCAGGTCAACCCGTTCCTGTCCCTCGCTGCATGATGCCGCAAACTCCGGGCGTGACCAGTATCCGCAGGGTGGTTTAGTGTGTGGCGTATCGCACCAGTCCAGCGCACCCCACATCGGCGGCCCGCCGCTGCACTCGCCTTCGCCATACGGACTGCCTACGGGCCGTTCATAGGGCGGGACGGTTCCTTTCGCGCCGGGGAACTCGTTTGGGCATCGC
>JAKPPK010000209.1 GCA_029547385.1 Candidatus Latescibacterota bacterium | reverse complement strand
TGAAGCGGAGTATGCGAACAAGCGGAGGGAACTCAAGGAGAAGCTGGTGCAGGCGTTGCGCCAGCCCGGCGAGCCTGCGCAACCGTAGGGGCGGACCTCTGTGTCCGCCCGCGCTACATCCTGTCTCCCGGAAAATAGCGTTGGGGGCGACGCATGCGTCGCCCCTGCCTGCGAACGCTGTTACCTGACCAAGCGAGTGCTAACGAGCCAGCACCATCCTCCTCGTCACCACGCCCTGTTTCGCCGTAAGGCGGTAGACATACACCCCGCTGGCAACCTCGCGACCGTTGTTGTCGCGCCCGTCCCAAACCACCTCGTGGTGGCCAGGCGGGAATGCCTGCGCCGCCGAGGCGGCGAAGCCCACCAACGTGCGCACGAGGCGGCCGTTGATGTCATACACCGCCAGAGTCACGTGCCCCGCCTCCGGCAGCGTGAAACGGATCGTGGTGCTCGGGTTGAACGGGTTCGGGGCGTTCTGCAACAGCGCGAAGGCCGCCGGCTGCGCGAACTTCAACAGTATTGCGCCTTCGTTCAGCGACGCAGCGGTAAGCGCCGGAGTCTCCATGGCAGAGGTGAGAACGGTGAACAGAATGCGGTCGTCACCCGCCGAATGAACGAAGGAAACGTACAGCGTCCTGTGATCCTGCCGGTATGCGAATGCGCCGTCAGCCGCAACCTGAACCTGCGCTTCGTCCGGCAGCGCAAGCGCCACGTCTCCGGCCAGGATCCCGCTCGCATCCTCCACAACAAGCGACCATCCCGCGTCGGTCCGTTCCCAGACCAGCGAAACCGGAGCGCGCGCCGAAGGCTTGATAAGCGGCCCACCGCGCACCGGAAACACGTATTCGGGGTGAATTACCTTGAAGAGCACGAGAGCTGCGTCGTACGCGGTTATTGAACCATTGTCCGACACATCGGCGGTTTCCACATCCACCCCGGTTCGAATGCCGACGACCGACTGAAGGATCCATGTTGCATCCTGCGCCGTGAGCGAGCCGTCTGCAGTGACGTCGCCGTACCGGATGAAGGATATGTACAGCTCACCGTTCACAAGATTCACGCCTTCCTCATCCACACTGGTCAACGGGGCCGGCAACCAGACAAGGTGCGTGATCCCGGTGTCAGCGTCCGCACGAATCGTCATGCTCAACACCACAAGAGCCTGATTGCTCAGGGAAACCTCCTCCTCCCCTGACATGGCCACTCGCACCGTGTCACCGACAAGGGCGGCGACGGCCTGCGCGCCTTGTTGCCCTTGGAACGCATGGTGCACAATCGAGACGCTTTGAACCGTATTCGCGCCCACAAGAAACATCATCTGCGCGGAACGCGCGTTCAATAGCGTCCCCGTGACGGGGAACGTCACCACCTCACGGCGTCCCGCGGCAAGGATCGGAAGCTCGAGCGAGCTTGCGACCGGCGCATGCGTCGTGGTGTACTCAAACACGTCCTCCGGCGTATTCCCGAGGTAAGGCGAAATCGCCCATACGTCGCCCGTTGCCGGTGCCATACCTTCTTTGGCAATGATCCAGCTTCCCGTCATCAGCGGGAACTGCGACGCATCGGCAAGAATGCTCTTGCTCCGGAAAAAGTCCCAATCCGCCGACAGAGTATCCGGGTTGTACGGTTGCGCCAGAACAAACAGGTATTCGCGCCCGCCGTCCGCCGCTGTGGCTGGCATCCAGTTTCCGTCGCGGGAGACCGCGCCATTTTGCTCAACGAACGCGGCGGCGAGGCGACGGTTATTGGTCACATCCCAGATTTCGGCAGGGATAGTGCCGGCTCCGACATACGAATAGTTCGGTGTGCCGCCGCGCAGATACACCGGCGCGAGAGTTGACCCTCCATTGAAGCGAATCTCCACTCGTGCGTAGTCCTTTGCCGTAACTGTCGTTCCCCACCCCCATTCCTGGCCGGTCAACGCCTCATAGCCTGCCGAGCGTTCGACGAACCATTTGTTTTCCGACGGGGAGTACGAGGTGGATTTGATGCCGACGGGCGGAGCGATCACGTTCACGAGAACTCCGTCAACAATGGGGTAATTCAGATCGCCGGAAAGATTGGTCTGGTTGTTGATGACAATGTCCTGGCCGGCGGGCAGATTTGTGTCGCGCACAAACCACGTGCCGTCGGGGTTGAACCCTATCTGATACTTGTGCCCGGTGAGAGCCATCGGGTCTACCACCTGCACGTTGACGGCGCAGTCCGCCGCCCCGCTCGTGTGGAGGGCGGTGGTAACCCTTGTGGTATCCGAGGGATCGTGGCGCGGCGAAATTGATATCATGCTCAGGGACTTCGCGCTCTCAAGGCTGCTCGGAGAAGAAAGCTGGAAGTCATACGCCGTTACTGCGTAATGGTAGAGTTGACCGTTTCTGAGACCTCCGTCTATGTAGCTGTGGGCAACGGAGGTATTCCCGCCGAAATTCTCCTCTTTGGACGAAACAACACGCCAGATCGCCGTTCCGGCTGGAGCCGGCACATCGGCAAATCGGAGCGCCATCCCGCCCAGATACATCACCATGCCGGGAACGTACTGGTCGTACGTGCCGTTCGCGTTTCGTTCCGGTTCGCTGCTGAGAGGATTGAGATTCCCGTCAAACAACTCAAACCTGCTGTTGTCCCCGACGTAGAACCACCAGTCCGCGCCGTCCGCGGAAGTGTTGCACGGTAGTTCCTGTCCTCCGAGGCTGACATCGTAGACCTTCACCCTTTGCGTGCCACCTTCCACCATGACAAGGTATTCGTGGCCGTTGAAGAGATCTGTGCCTCCGCGACTGAGGAAATAGCCTTCCGTGGTAGCGGCATCGTAGATGAGCGTTCCGCCGTAGGTGCCAGCCTGCAGGCTTATCACCGCATCACGCGGTATTGCCGACACGACATCGTAGTCGGCCAGCAACTGCCAGTCGTTCGGGTTTCCGGTCGAGCTTCTCCACACGCGGTACCCTTCGAAATCGTACTGCCGGTACCGCGGATCGTACAGCGTTGAAGCCGGATTTGACGCAACCGCATAGAACGGATCGGGGGTCGTCTCCGCCGCGGTATCCCACGAGAGGTAGATCCGCCCATCCCCCGCCCGCGCTGTCAATCTCGGCGCCACCGGCGGACGGGGAAGCACGAAGTTATTGTCGAAGATGGACTGAGCGACGTCGGATGTACGCAACAACTCCGCAACACGGACCTCAATGGGATCCCCCTGATTGCCCGCGGCTTTCGCCACCATCATCGCAACCACGATCCGCACCGGCTGGGCCGGTTGCAAGGTGAACGGGCCGGTTGACTGCAGAAAGCGCTGGTCGTTCGGCGTATTCGAAAAATCGAACGGTTGATAAATCTGAGCCTGATCCTCGCGAAAATTGTGTCCCGCCATCGCCATGTACCATTCCCATTCGGTATCTGGGTCACCGCTGGCCTGGTTGAACGATTTGAACGCGTGCAATCCGATCTGTTCTCCCGCATGAACGTCCTTCACCGGAACTCCGTTGATCATGACTGAGTTTCCGTCAATCACACCGTCGCCGTTCCTGTCGATATCGTGATCGGCCACGGGGCTTTTGAGGAAACGGTACCCGAGGAAACCCGGAACACGGCGAAACCCGACCTCGGAAAAATCACTGTCATACGCGTAGCCGAGGTTGCGCGTGGCGTCGAACCCCGTCATGTCGTCCGATGCGTTGCTCCCAATGTCGGGGTCGGCAACCATTCCAACGAAGCAGTTGTTTATCGCTCTTCCGTCCGCCCGGATGTTCTCTACGTCAAACACGATGAAGTGTATGTCAGAATTGCCCGCGTAATTCCAGGAGTACGTCGTCTGTTTCACTTTCACGCCGAGGCCGTACGTCGCAACGGTGGTGTTGTCAGGAGTTCCCGACCATTCCCCGGTGTCGGCACCCGAGTTCGATCCCTCACCCGTATTCCAGCGCGTCGGGTCCTGATCATCATATTCGGTGTAGGTGTCGAGTACCGAAGTGGGAACACCCAGCGGCCAATCAGGTTCCGCGCTGACGAACACCTTCGTCAACGGTGACATCTCGCTCGCGCGACCGGAGGGATTGTACCCGATCGCAGCACGGGGATCCGTGAGAATTGCGCGGCTTCCGGCGCCGCTTTCGGTTGCGCCGAGTTCCTGCCAGCCGAGAGGATTGGTCGAGGAGGGACGGAACGAGTATGCCGTGCGTGCGCCGAGGGTTTCCGTGAAGGGCTCCTGGTTAACCGTTCCGGCGATCAGGATGCCGCTGCCGAACAGATACTCCTCGCCCGAACCTGCCGGCCATTCCCCTCCGGCGCGGTTGTCAATTTCGTTCTTCCCGATAAACGCGTAATTGGTGATGGGGCATCTGAAGTTGTTGATGTCGAGCCACCGCATTGCAAGCGGCACGTGGTCCGATGCGGCTCTTGCCGGGCGGGCCACAGGAGGCGGAGCCGGCGCAGGCGCTGCTGCCGCCTGTCCCACCGTGCCCAGCAGAGCGATCGAGAGAATACCCGGAATCCTGGCGCGCATTGTCTGTCTCCTCTCTCTGCCGGGGGGCGGGATTGTGTCTCGCCGGGCGACAGGAACTGTCTATGGCGAACAAACAGAGAAGGGCGCCGGGAAAGGTGGAATACAGCGAATAGTACACCGCGCAGCGCGAAACACAAGCCCCCCGTCGGCAGAGGCGCGAGCCGGCGGGGGTAGTCACGAGGTGTTGTCGCCCCGGGTCGGGGCCGGGTGTGCCCAACCCCGAAAGGGGGGCAACCGCGGCTACGGGTGGTTCAGAACAGGACGCAACCGGGTGTGTTCACTCGTTCTCCGCGAGGAACCGCTCGGCGTCAAGCGCGGCCATGCAGCCGGTTCCCGCAGCGGTGATGGCTTGCCGGTACGAGGAATCCATCACGTCACCGCACGCGAACACACCCGTGACGTTTGTTTTCGTCGAGTGCGGCTTTGTGATGATGTACCCCTTTTCGTCCAGATCGAGCTTTCCCTTGAATACCTCGGTGTTCGGTGAGTGCCCTATCGCCACGAACACTCCCTGGCACGGCTCTTCTGTGAGCGCATTCGTCTTCACATTGCGCAGCACTGCCGCGGTCACTCCGGTGGCCGGATCCCCGAGGATGTCCTCCACCACCGAGTTCCAGATCATGCGTATTTTCGGGTTCGCGAGCACGCGCTTCTGCATGATCTGCGAGCCCCGGAGTTCATCCCGCCGGTGGACGATGCAGACTTCCGACGCAAACTTCGTCAGGAAATTGGCCTCTTCCAGCGCCGAATCACCTCCACCCACGACCAGCACTTTCTGGTTCCGGAAGAACGCACCGTCGCACGTGGCGCAGGCGGACACGCCGTGCCCCATGAGCCGCGCCTCCGATTCCAACCCGAGCAGGCGTGCCGAAGCCCCGGTGCTGATAATCAGTGTATCCGCCGTGTAGTTCGTGCCCTCGACGTCCACCACGAAAGGCCGCCGTGAGAGATCCACCTCCGTTGCCACACCGTATACAAAACGCGCACCGAAGCGCTCGGCCTGGCGGTGCATGTTATCCATAAGCTCCGGCCCCATGATTCCCTCCGGGAACCCGGGAAAGTTTTCCACTTCCGTCGTGATGATGAGCTGCCCCCCCGGTTGCCCGCCCTCAACCACAAGCGGCGCAAGGTCGGCGCGCGCAGCGTAGATAGCGGCGGTAAGCCCGGCGGGACCGGACCCGAGGATAAGAACTTTCGCATGGTTTTCCATGTTGCTCACGAAGGGACTCCTTTGAGATGACGTCCGTGCTGGCGCGGGGATCAAAAAAACCCGCACCGCGAAACGTGCCCTTGACGGAACCATTTGTCTGTTCATCTAGTATACGAAACCAGGGGGCGCACCGGCAGAGTTCGGCAGGCGCCGTCTTCCTCCGGCCGCCGCCGTGAGTAGTGGGCGGAACACAATAAAGCGCCAGGCCAACCCGTTCATCCTTGTGAAACGGCGCCGGTAAACAGCTTCTACTCTTCTGGAGGTTTGGAACGTGAAAAAGAACCTGTGGATTTTCGGATCGCTCGCGGCTCTCAGCCTCGCCGCGGTGGCAGTTTTTGCGCAGACGCCTTCTTCCCCGGCCGCGGACGACGAAGACGGCACCCCCGCGATGGGGATGTTCGCCATGAGGGGAATGGGTGCGGGTATGGGGCCCGGCATGTGCCCGCCGGGAACCGGTATGGGCATGGCGGCACCGGGTGGTCAGGCGATGATGTGCGGCCGCCGCGGTATGGGCGCGGGAATGGCGGGGCGTGGTATGGGTCTGATGCGCCTGCAGGCGTTGAATTTGACCTCCGACCAGTGGGCTCGCGTACGGAGGATTCAGGAGGATTTCCAGAAACAGATTATCCCGAAGCAGAGCGAAATCCGTGTTGCACAGATTGAACTGCAGCAATTGCTTCAGGCCACCCAGCCCAACATGAATCAGGTCAACGCGAAACTGACCGCCATTGGCAACCTGCGCACGCAGATTCAGACGCTGCGTACTCAGGAGATGATTCAGATACGCGGTGTCCTCACCCAGGAGCAACTCACCAAATTCCTCGATCCATCATGGCAGCCGCCGTGCGCCATGCAGGGGATGCAGGCCCCGGCTCCCGGAGCTGGCCGCAGGCCGATGATGAATCGCTGATTTACCACCGATACGAGAATCATAGGCGCCTCCTGCCGGAACGCAGGAGGCGCCTCTCTGTGTACGCCGTTTCGGTTTCCTCCGCTCCCCTCCCGCCTTACATTTCGTACGCGTTCCCGAACCGAAAACCGTGATCAACTCTGTTCTCGCAGGAGACATCTCTTTGGAAACCGAATCCCCCTCGCGCATCGAGCTTCCCGACCCTTTCGTGTGCGATGACGGCACCCGGTTAACCGACCCGGACCAGTGGCCCCAACGGCGGCGGGAAATGCTGCGTACGATTGTTGATACCGAATACGGAGGCCTTCCGCCGACCCCTGCCGGTGTGCGCGGGGAACGCCTGAGCACCAACAAAATGGCTCGCATCCTGGATGCGCAGTACTCCCAGTACCGCATCTTGCTTGAAGACCACCCTGCATTTCACATTCGTCTTGACCTCGTCGTCCCGCCGGGCAAGGGGCCGTTTCCGGTGATCCTCAACGGAGACGGGTGCTGGCGCACGTTGACGGACGAGATCCTCCTCGCCATCATGCGGCGCGGATTC
>JAKPPK010000152.1 GCA_029547385.1 Candidatus Latescibacterota bacterium | reverse complement strand
CTGCAAGGCCAACGTTGTCCTCTCGGGAAGCGGATGGATTGCTGCCCGCTGCGTGGGGCACGCAAATCAGCCGGGATATCTGGTGGCCCACACGTCTCCAGTATATATCGCCGCCCGCGGTTCCGTTCTTTTTGACGGCCCCGCCGCCGAACACATGCTCCAGCTTGTCAACGGAGGAATTGAGTACCTGCGCACGCTTTCCACGCCGTACGATGATGCGTCGCTGGAACGAATGGTGCGGCTCTACGAGGACACCAAGAAGACGCTCACCGCAAGGATTGCTGCGGGCAAGTGAGGCGGGTGAAGGCTGCGCAACCGGTCACAAAAGGAAACAGACGCCGTGGTGCGGCGTCTGTTTCCTTTTTTCTCTTTTCCGTTCCGTCGTCTTACCAGTAGATGTACCGCGTGAAGTTCTTGTATTCCTCAGGGCTCAATTTGCGCAGATCGGGGATGATGTATCGGTTGTCGTCCGTGTCGATGATGATGCGGCCGAATTCGGAATACTCCTGAACCCTGTTGTATTCCCAGCGAACGGCGAATTTCCTCAGCCCCTTGCTTGTCTCTGCTTCAAAGTAAAGGAAGCCGAACTTCTCTTTCAGCGAGAGGATTTTGTAGATGACATGAAGAAAATACCGTTTCCGCAGTTCACGTCGTACCAGCACCTGATTCTCGGGAGACAATTCGTTCACATCGCGGATCATTCCGATTTCCTGCTCCTCCCCCTTGCTGGCGCCGATCCGCAGGCTTACGTACCGGTCGGGTTCGGTAATCGGTAATGCGAGGGAGGCGCGGACTTCCTCGAATGTTTCCCCGCCTACCGTCACGTTCATTCCGGCAAGCTCAGACTCATGGATGGTGATGTCCTTGGGATCCAGGAACACCAGCCCTTTGTATCCTGATTCGGTGGGTTTCTGTGTAGTCGATTCTTCCATGGTGTTACTCCACGTGCGAAACGTTCACGACGTTTGCTCGGAATCTTTGGACGATTCGTCTTCAGATGGCTCAGTGGATTCGGCGTCAGTCTTTTCCTCGGAGTCCTTTTCCGTTTCTTCTTCCGTTTCCTTTTCGGAACTTTCGTCGGAAACTGCTGCCTCCTGTTCCTTCTTCTCAAGCTCAAGGCGATCCACGGTCGGCTCAGAGGTCAGTTGGGTCTGGATTTTGACCAGACGGTAATACGTGCCTTCCTTTTTGATGAGTTCGTCGTGCGTTCCCATCTCAATGATGCGACCATCGTCCATCACGATGATGCGATTGGAATTGCGCAGGGTTGAAAGGCGGTGCGCAATTGCAATCGTCGTCCGCCCCTTTGTGGCAACTGCGAGGGCTTCCTGAATCTGTTTCTCCGACTCAGTGTCAACCGAAGAGGTTGCCTCGTCCAGAATCAGAATTGCCGGGTCGTAAAGCAGTGCGCGCGCAATACTGATACGTTGCCGTTCGCCTCCAGAAAGGCCCGACCCGTACTCTCCGAGTTTCGTGTCATAACCGTCGGCAAGGCGCATGATAAAATCATGGGCGTTCGCCGCCTTGGCCGCTTTCATCACGTTCTCGATGTCCGCGTCAGGTCGCCCGTAGGCGATATTTTCGCGGATTGTTCCGCGGAAAAGAAACGGTTCCTGGAGAACAAGCCCGATGTTGCGACGGATGTCGTCCTTGTGAAGCTCCCGGAGGCTGATCCCGTCAATCAATATTTCACCTTGATCAACCTCATAGAACCGGCAGAGAAGGTTCACAAACGTCGTCTTCCCTGACCCGGAGCGGCCTACGATGCCGATCATCTCACCCGGTTTGATGTGCGCCGTGACATCGCGGATCACGGGATTGTACCTATCGTACCCGAATGTGACGTTCTTGAATTCGATTTCCCCGCGGCAGATGTGCAGATGCAGCGCCGAATCAGTGTCCTGAAGCTCCGGTTCCGTGTCGAGAACCTCGAAAACCCTCTGCGCGGACGTCATGAAGCCGGTGAGCCATGAAGAGATGTACGTCAGACTGGATAACGGGCCGTAGAACATGCCAAGGTAGGAGGTGAACGCTGTCAGCGTGCCAAGGGTCATCCCCTTCCCTTCAAGCACATACCTCCCACCGACGTACCAGACGATCAAACCGCCCAGACCGAAAATGAAGCCGACGATGGGGTAGAAGGTTCCCGTCGCCTTGTCCACCCGCTGGCGCGATGCCTGCACATTGCCGCTCAAATGGTTGAAACGGCTTATCTCGCGCTCTTCCTGTGCAAATGCCTTCACCACCCGGACACCGGAAAGCACCGAGTTCAGCATCGCGTTCATTTTGGAATGGCTGTCCCAGTACTTGTAGTAGTTCGGGTACACGAACTCCCAGAAATAGTAGGTCGAAATGATCACAAACGGCGCAGGGATAAACACGTACAACGTCAGCGTGGGATTCATTTTGAACAGGGCAGCGCCGATGAACACCGGAAGCAGTATGTTTACCAGGAAGCCCTGCGTCGACTGGGACACGAATCCATGCAGGCTTTCCGTGTCACCCGTCACCCGCTGCATGAGGATGCCGACCTGGTGCCGGTCGTAATACCGGACTGAAAGCTCGGAAAGCCTCGAAAACAGCTTATGCCGCAAATCGTAGGTAATTTTTGTTCCGACGGTGACGGAAAGCCGACCGATCACAATATTCAGTCCGATTCTCAGAAGCTGAACCCCCGCCATGCCCAGGAACACGACGAAGAAAAGCAGAGTCACCTTCTCCGACGGGGTCATCTGTGTTCCCGGCGTAATATTCATGAGCCGCAGCGCCCACTCCGGCATCAAATACGGGCGCGCCGGGTCGTGCACGAAAATGTCGTCCATCAGGATGCGCGACAACTGCGGCGGAACAAGGTCCAGCCCGATACCCGTGAACACAAGAAGCAACGTTCCCAGCGCCCACGGCCAGTACGGTTGCATCATTCGCAGCAATCGCCCGAACACACGATTTTTGTTGATGCACCGGGGGCAGATGTCCGTAGAGCTCCGAAGCAGGAGCCCACACGTGGGACAACGGTTCTGTTCTTTCTCGTCCTCTTCGGTCAGGATGATCTCGCCCGTCTCCTTGAAACGGGTGATCTTCGCCGCAATGCGCTCGAACCAGATGGCCCGCGCGTTGGAGAACCGCGCCACCTCCGCCCAGTGGCCGTGAACCTTGACCTGCAGAAACCCGCTGCCGACACGCGGATCGATCCGGGCGGACTCGATGTCAGCCATTTTGAAGCTGCGCGCCGCCTGAACCTGCCCGTCCCTCTCTCGGAGCATGATCACGGCGTCGCGCGTTACGACAACCCAGCGTTCCGCGTACTCGCCTTCGAATGTGATATCATTGTCCGTGCAGAGCAGGATGTCGCTCTCCGGAATATTCTGCTCAGAAAGCCAGGCCGCATACTTCGGTGGCAATGCTTTTCGCAACATGCGGATTATGCCTTTCGCCAGCGCTGCGCGGAAACGTTCGCAGCGTATGCCTTACAGGAAGTCCATGGAAATAGTGGGAATACAGATGGGAGAACCCGACGCGCGTGCCGACCATGAGCATTCACAATGCGGCTGCCTTCGGGAACCTTCAGGTGGGATTCAACATACCTTCTTAACGTGCTACGCCCTGCCGGAGGCCAGCCCCCCAGGGAGGGCCCTTCCCCCGCAACAAACGCTGGAAACGCGATCACTTCAGCGCTCATCGTTCCCCGGTTGTCCGTCTCGCAAACGCCTCGTGGGAAAACGCCGGCACGTCGCAGAAAACCAACGTACGCGGCGCCTCCGAACAAGTCTCCCAGCGATTCTTTTCACTTCATGGGACGCGTGAGCGCTTCTTAAGGAAAGTAAGCGCGCCTGAACCTCAGCTGCCTTCATTGCAGCGCGTTCTAGTATCCTCAAAGCTACGCGATACATGGCATTTTGACAAGGCCGCCGCACGGGGATGTTGCCGCGCTTCCTTGCATTATCCATATTCTTCCTCAACCACGTCGCGCATGCGAAGGCGCAAAGTACCATCCGCCGGATCAGGAAGGGGAAAACTATGAAGGAACGAGTCCTTGACGGCCAGATGAGCAGGCGCACATTCCTCGGGGTTGGAGCCACCGGGTTGGCAGCTACGGCGCTCCACGGACTCCTGCCTTCCAGAAGCCGGGCGGACAGCACACCCCGGACGAGGACCACCGCACCGGACGGCCGCCCCTGCGCGGTCGTGCGCACTGCGGAGTTTTTCGGCGACGAGGAAATGGTCCTCACCTTCCCGCACGGGTGGCAGGTGCAAACCTGTTATATGGACGGGCATTTCGCGCCGCCGCTGACCGACGACGAAATCAGAGCGGCGCTGAGATCCACGGTTCAAACCGGTCGAATCGCAGAACTGGCGCAGGGGAAGCGTTCTGTCGTGATCACCTTCGATGACTGCGCCCGGCCGACGCCCACCGGTCGCGTGGTTCCGTTCGTCATCGAAGAACTCCATGCGGCCGGAATTGGCGACGACCAGATCTATTTCCACGGCTCCTTCGGCACCCATGCGGCAATGTATCAGCAGGATTTCACTGCCAAACTCGGCGCGGATATCGTGGCAAAATATCCCGTCTGGAACCACGATTGCTTCAACGGTATGACGCAGGTAGGAACCACCAGCCGCGGAATGCCGGTCAAATTGAGCAAACGGTTCGTCGATGCGGATTTCAAGATCTGCATCTCCGGGGTGAAGCCGCACGGAATGGCCGGGTACGGCGGCGGCGCGAAGGCCATCGTTCCGGGTGTCGCTTCCATCGAAACCGCGCGGTACGCGCACGAGGAGCTCAACAGCATCGAGAGAACCGCGGTTGCGTACGTGAACAACCCTGTTCGTCTTGGCATGGAAGAAGCGGCGAGGCTCGCGAATCTCGACATCAGCGTGAACATCATCATGAACGGAGACCGGCAGGTTGCCGGGCTTTTTGCGGGAGATGTGGTGGGAGCACATCGCGCTGCGGTCCGGGTCGCCCATGAACGTTACAACACAACACTCGCCCAGAACGCCGATGTCGTGGTCTCGAATGCCTACCCGCAGAGCGTCGAGGCCAGCAAAGAGCTCAAATACTGCCGCATGAGCCTTCGCGACGGCGGTACCGCGGTCCTGATTCAGGATACCCCCGCCGGCCAGCGCAAAATTCATTATCTGGGATGGAGCGGCGATCTCGAACGCCGCGCCTTGCGGCGGCGTTCACGCGGGCTGCCGGTTCCCCAGGCCGCGCAGGTGATCGTCTTCAACCGGTGGCCGTGCGCACTGGATGAGATGGATTACTCCCCCGAGGTCTACCACGCCAAAACGTGGGATGAAGTTGTCGCCCGGCTAACGCGGATTCACGGCGAAGGAACGAAGGTCGCCGTGTACCCCGCCGCCGCACTCGCGCACGAACCGATGCCCTTGCGGATGTAGACGCAACTTTTCCGGGCAATTGCTTCCGGCAAAAAAACAGGGGCATGACGTGAAAACTCATGCCCCTCACTTTTTTGTGCGTTTGGGCGAGCCCGTTACTGAGGTATCAGGCTCGTTTCAGGCGTCAGGTCAGCACAGAACGTCGCCAGCATCTGTGCTGATTGCTCCATATCGCTGAGCGCGATGGTTTCCACCGTCGTGTGCATGTACCGCAAAGGAAGGCTCACAAGCCCCGTCGCCACGCCGCTCCGTGTCAACTGAATTACGTTGGCGTCGGTTCCCGTGCCCCTGGGCGCACCTTCCACCTGGTACGCGATTTCGTTCTTTTTCGCGGCGTCAACGAGCCGGTCAAACACGATCGGGCTTATGTTTGCCCCGCGGGAAATCGCTGGCCCGCCGCCGAGATTCACCTCACCCGCTTTCCGTTTGTCCATGTCGGGCGAATCGGTTGCGTGGGTCACATCCACCGCAATCCCTACGTCGGGGTCGATTCCGAACGCGCTCGTCTGCGCTCCCCTCAAACCGACTTCCTCCTGAACCGTGCTGACGGCGTATACTGCAGCCTTGAGACCAGCCCGGTTTTCCGCGATCAAACGCAGCGCCTCGGCCACCACGAACGCGCCGGCCTTATCATCAAAAGCACGGGATACTGCAATGCCGTTCCGCAACTCCTCGAACGCGACGTTGTAGGTCACCGGATCACCTATCGCAACAAGCTCCTTCGCTTCGTCTTTGCTCTTCACCGCGATATCAATCCAGTACCCTTCAATCTTCGGCTTTGGGTCATCTCGCTCCTGCTGCGTCATCAGGTGAATTGCCCGTTTTCCGATCACGCCCTTCACCGGCCCGTTCGCCGTGTGGATCGTTACACGTCGGCCCGGAACGATCGCAACATCGTGTCCGCCGATAGCAAGGAAATTCAGAAACCCCTGGTCGTTGATGTAGTTGATCATGAACCCAAGCTCGTCGCAATGTCCCGCAAGCATAACGCGCGGCTTTCCGCCGGGGTTGATGGCCGCAATCGCATTGCCATGCCGGTCGCTTGTTACCGTGTCGGCGAATGAAGACACATAATCTCGCCAGATGCGCTGCGCAGGCTGCTCGTAGCCCGATGGGCTCGGCGCCTCGAGCAACGCCTTGAGGAACGAAAGGCTTTCTTCACGCATGGATAGCTCCTTGAGTCCGCGGGATTCCGCGATGGGCGGGAACGTAGTGCAAAAGCAGATAGATGCAAAAAAAGATAGGCGAGCAACGTGATTCCGCGCAACGCGTCCAGCCGCACCCCTTTCCTGCCCCGCGGGTGCTCACACCTGTGCCAACCTTTCGTTGACGGGAACTGCTCAACACCGTATCTTCTAAATAACAGCGCGCAACAGCCGAAAACGCACTGTGTTGCATGGCAGGCGATGAAAGTCAGACGATTGTGCAGACAGGCACGTGGCGATACCCGCCGGGCAGGATGCCCCGCGGGTTTTTTTTTGCCTGGTCATTCGGACGGGGTGGCTGGGTCGGGGCTGATCCCGTCCGCGAAGGCTGAAATTCGAGACGTGGAGTGAAACATGCCGGAAACACACGAACAGACCAAAAGCTCGGGTTCCCCTGGTCCGGTGGTGATGACGGCGGCCCAGATGTCCAGGGCGCTCAATCGTATGGTTCACGAGATTCTTGAACGCAACGGGGGTGCGGAGAACCTTGCCCTGGTGGGAGTGCGCACTCGCGGGTATCCACTGGCGCTGCGTCTCGCGTCGCTGATCGAGAGAGTCGAAGGCAAGAGGCCGCCTACCGGCGCGGTAGACGTCACGTTTTTTCGCGACGACTTCCGATTGCGCGCGAAAGCACCCCAGGAATTCACCGACATTCCGTTCGCGGTCGACAACAAAAACATCGTCCTCGTTGACGATGTGTTCTTCACCGGCAGGACGACACGGGCAGCAATGGAAACCGTTATGGAATTTGGACGGCCCAGAACCATCCAACTTGCTGTGTTGGTAGACAGGAACCACCGCGAACTGCCCATCCATCCAGATTATGTCGCCAAACGGGTGGAAACCGCTCTGGACGAAGTCATCCGTGTCCGATTGAAGGAAATTGACGGGGAAGATCAGGTACTCCTCGTCAGAGGCGGAGTCACACCATGACCAAATGGACCAGGAAGCACCTGTTGGGGCTCGCGGATCTCACCCGCGAAGAAATCGGCCAGATTCTCGATTCAGCCGACCAGTTCGTATCCGTTCTCGACCGCCCCATGCGCTCCGTTCCCACGCTCCGCGGATGGACCGTGGTCAACCTGTTTTTCGAAGACAGCACGCGAACCCGGATATCATTCGAACTCGCGGAAAAGCGACTCGGTGCCGACATCGTCAATTTCAGCGTGTCCACTTCGAGTGTGAAAAAGGGTGAAACGCTCAGGGACACGGCCCGGAACATTGAAGCCATGAGGGTGGACGCAGTGGTGATACGGCACCGCTCGGTCGGAGCGCCGCATTTCCTCTCACGGCACATCCAGGGAAGCGTTATCAACGCCGGCGATGGCTCACACGAGCACCCGACTCAGGGCTTGTTGGACCTGTTGACGATCCGGCGCCACTTCGGCCACATAGACGGGCTTCGCGTGGCAATCGTCGGCGATATCCGGCACAGTCGGGTGGCGCGATCTGATGTCTGGGGATTCACCACGATGGGCGCGGAAGTCGTCCTGTGCGGCCCTCCTACGCTCTTGCCAAAACACACGGATAACTTCCCGGCAAAGGTGACTACTCGACTCGAAGAGGCGCTCGAGGGCGCCGATGTAGTGTATGCACTGCGGATTCAGCGGGAACGGCAGGCCGCGGGGTTGTTCCCCTCCATCAGGGAATACAGCGCGCAGTACGGAATCTCGAGCGAACGCATGGAACGGGCGAAACCGACCGCCGTACTCCTCCACCCCGGGCCGATCAACCGGGGGTGGGAACTCACCGATGAGGTGACGGACGGGCCGCGCTCCCTGATCCTGGAGCAGGTGACGCACGGGGTGGCCATCCGCATGGCGGTGCTCTATCTCACTGCGGGGCGAGATCCAGCGCAGCTCGACCTTGCGCCGAAACCCTGAACTCCTGGTTGATGTCTTTTCGGTGGCGGAAACCAACATTACCGCGAATGAGCGAGGTTGCTGATGGAATCACTGATTCTGCGTGGCGGGCATGTCCTGGATCCTTCGCAGGGGATCGACGAGCAGGTGGACGTGGTAATCGAGAACGGGAAAGTAGCCGACATTATACCGCCGGGGCGTAAGGCCCGTGGGCGGGACGTGAACGTCGAAGGCATGTTTGTTGCCCCGGGCCTCGTGGATATTCACGTGCACCTGCGCGAGCCCGGTTATGAATACAAGGAAACGATCGAGACGGGCGCGAATGCTGCGGTCGCCGGCGGATTCACCTCCATCGTGGCGATGCCCAACACCGACCCGCCGCCCGATACCGCCGCTGCGGTGCTGGGATTCGCCGCACGGGCGCGGAATGCCGCCTGTCGGGTATATACGGTCGGAACAATCACCCAGGGCAGGCAGGGGCAGGAACTCAGCGAAATGGCGGATCTGGTTGCCGCTGGCGTGGTTGGTTTTTCCGATGATGGGGCGCCGGTAAGCAATTCCCGCGTGCTGCTCAATGCGATGGAATACGCGCGGCCGCTGGGGAAAGCCATCCTCTCACATTGTGAAGTGCCCGAACTTGCCGAAGGCGGGCAGATGCACGAGGGCAGGGTGAGTTCGGAGCTCGGGATCGCCGGGATGCCACCCATCGCGGAATCGTTGGGCATTTCTCGCGATATCGCGCTTGCGGGGTACAGCGGCGCACGGCTTCACATTTGCCACGTCTCTGCGGCCGCAAGTGTCGACGTCATTCGAAGCGCGAAAATGGCGGGCAGCGCACGGATCACGGCGGAAACAGCACCTCATTATCTGGCGCTTACCGACGAGGCAGTCAGAACATTCGACAGCAATGCGAAAATGAATCCGCCTCTTCGCACTCGCCAGGACCAGGAGGCGCTGAAAAAGGCACTGCAGGATGGAACCATCGACGTCATCGCCACGGATCACGCACCACATTCTCACGAAGAGAAGCAGGTGGAATTTGACGCCGCGCCGTTCGGCATCATCGGACTGGAAACCTCCCTGGGTGTGTGTTGGACGGAACTCGTCAAAACGGGTGTTCTTACCCCGATGCAACTCATCGAAAAAATGTCCACCAACCCCGCGCAGGTATGCGGGCTTCCGGCGGGAACACTGAAGCCCGGCACCGCTGCCGACGTGGTCGTGATCGATCCCGACATGCGCTGGGTAGTTGCCGAAC
Organism: Candidatus Latescibacterota bacterium; assembly: GCA_029547385.1. Taxonomy (GTDB): domain Bacteria; phylum Latescibacterota; class MWCZ01; order MWCZ01; family MWCZ01; genus MWCZ01. The sequence continues at coordinate 5,114 of JAKPPK010000152.1, read as the reverse complement.
CCTTCCGTTCCAGATCTCAGAACAGCCCCTTCATCGGATGCGAGTTGCAGGGAAGGGCAATACTTACCATCGTAGGTGGCACGGTTCGATACGACGTGGGCATGCTCGCAGAATAACACACAACGCGCACGCAGGGGCGCCGGTCGGTCTCGATAACGCTTCCGCCGGGCTCACAGGTGCCACCGGGAATGTGCTCCGAGGCGCGTGCCACGCAGTATCACACGGCATTCCTCGTTCGTGATCATGTGCGCATTCAGTCGCGCGCCGGTTCGTACAGCGTTCCGGGAATCACAGCGGGACCAAATCTGACGGGCGAACTTTAGCAGGGAAATCATGACAACCGGATCAAACGAAGCGTACCTCGCGCTGGAAGACGGCACCATTCTCGAAGGGATCTCCTTCGCTGCGCCAGGGCTGAGGGTAGGCGAAGTCGTATTCAACACATCCATGGCAGGCTACCAGGAAGTGCTGACAGACCCTTCTTACGCCCGCCAGATCGTGACGATGACCTACCCGCTGATCGGAAACTACGGAGTCAGCACGGCGGACCTCGAATCCTCCCATCCCTGGGTTGATGGCTTCATCGTCAAGGAATACTGCCGGTGGCCCTCCAACTGGAGGAGCGAGTTGCCGCTCGGAGACTGGCTCGCTCACCACGGCGTCATAGCCATGGAAGGAGTTGACACGCGTTCGCTGACCAAAAGGCTCCGGGTGAAGGGGTCGTTGCGCGGGTGCCTCGCAGCCGGTGTGGCGGCCGATCCTCACGAACTGGTGGAAAAGGCACGGGAATGGCCAGGCATGGCGGGGCTGGATTGCGTTCCTCTCGTGTCGCGCAAAGACTCATGCGAATGGACGACAGGGTTGTGGGACGTGCGAAACAACGCGGAATTAGCTCCACCTCCGCCGAAATACCATGTGGTCGCGTACGATTTCGGGTGCAAACAGAACATCCTTCGCTTGCTGGTTCACCACGGATGTCGCGTCACCCTGGTTCCCGGAATCACTCCTCCTGAGGCGGTGCTGGATCTCAAACCGGATGGGGTGTTTCTTTCCAATGGTCCGGGCGACCCCGAAGCAGTAACGTACGCAATATCGGCAGTGAAGCGCTTTGCGCACGAAAGCGAAGCAACAGGCTTACCGGTATTCGGCATTTGCCTCGGCCATCAGATTTTGGGCTGGGCACTCGGGGGGAAAACATTCAAACTCAAATTTGGTCACAGGGGTGGAAATCAGCCCGTAAAGGACCTTACGACCGGCCGGGTAGAAATCACCTCTCAAAATCACGGCTTTGCCGTCGACCCGGATTCCCTTGGCCCCGAAGTTGAGGTCACCCATATCAATCTGAACGATAACACGGTCGAAGGGCTCCGCCACCGCCGGTTGCCCGTCTTCGGGGTTCAGTACCATCCGGAGGCATCCCCCGGGCCGCACGATGCGCGGTACCTTTTTGCACGATTCACCGGTCTCATGGAAGCCAGACGGTCCGACCGGTGACTGACCCGCTATTGACAAACACCCGCAAATTACTGTAACTTTATAAATCTGTACAGCCCGCATAGTGTCCAACGCGAACGCCACAGACTGGATGGGGGGCGCAGGAGACTCTCCTGTCTCAACCACCGCTGCGGCGGGTGTTTCCCATATAACGCAGGTGGAGTATGGCATGGCAACGTACGGCAAAGGTACCTACACCGAGAGTTCGAAAAACATAGAACCGGTGTGGTACGTCGTTGACGCAGAAAACGAGGTGCTCGGTCGCCTTGCGAGCAGAATCGCGAAAGTGCTTCGCGGCAAGCACAGGGTAACCTACTCGCCCCACATGGATTTGGGCGATAGTGTTATCGTCGTCAATGCTGAGAAGGTCAAAGTCACGGGGAACAAACGGAACAGCATGGCATACTTCCACTATACCGGCTACCCCGGTGGCGGAAGAATTGTCCCGTTTGAGAAAATGATGCAGAAAGACCCGACAGAAGCAGTGCGCCACGCGGTTCGTGGGATGCTTCCCAAAGGCGCACTCGGATTCTCGCTGCTCGGAAAACTTCGCGTCTACGCGGGCTCCGAACACCCGCACGTCGCGCAAAATCCACAACCACTCCCGTAACAAACTTGTTACGTCAACCGTCTGCCGGATAGGAAAGACACGAAGACATGGAAAGCTCCGTGAAAAGCATGACCGGCCGCCGCAAAGAAGCGACGGCGATGGTCCGTATGATGCCGGGCTCGGGCCAGATCACGGTCAACGGCCGACCCGTCGCGGAATACTTCGCTCGCCCGACCCTCGTCATGATGATCGAGCAACCACTCAAACTCACGGATACTCTCGGGTCGTTGGATATCAGCGCCAACTGCAAAGGCGGTGGGTTGAGCGGACAGGCAGGAGCGCTCAGGCTCGGTATTGCCCGCGCGCTGGTCAACGAAAACCCGGATCTGCGCCCAACACTGAAGGCTGCCGGACTTCTGACCCGTGACCCACGTATGGTGGAACGCAAAAAGTACGGCCAGCCGGGCGCACGCAAACGGTTCCAGTTCTCCAAACGGTAATCAATCGCCTGTTTGGCAGATTGCCTTGCAGGTATCCCTCACACGATCACGGCTCCCGATCGTCGTCACTCCCTTGCGGGGAGTGAGCGTTTCCCGGCTCTGGCCGTCTGAATGCGGATCGGGGTGGATAGCGTGACGTGGCGGCAAACGACGCACAACAGGTTCACCCGGTTGAAGGGTGGGCAAGGAGGATGGCTTTGGCACGCGTGGAAATGAAGGATTTGCTGGAAGCAGGGGTTCATTTCGGGCACCAGACGCGCCGCTGGAACCCGAAGATGAAGCGGTTCATCTTCATGGAACGGAACGGCATCCATATTCTGGACCTGAACAAGACAATCGCGCTTCTGGAGAATGCCGCGAAGGCGATCGCAAACATTGCGGCGGCGGGACGTCCGGTGCTGTTTGTCGGCACGAAGAAGCAGGTTCGTGAAATCCTCGTCGAAGAAGCGGAACGCGCCAACAGCTTCTACGTGGCAAATCGCTGGCTTGGCGGCATGTTGACGAATTTCCAGACGATCCGGCAGAGCATCAAGCGGTTGGATGACCTTGACGCAAAAGCGCAGGACGGGACGTTTCAGAAATTGACGAAGAACGAGGTGCTGGGGCTTGAGAAGGAGCGCCAGAAGCTGAATTCGGTGCTCTGCGGCATTCGTCACATGGGTCGTCTGCCAGGGGCGCTGGTGGTTGTTGACACGAAAAAGGAACGCATCGCCGTTGCCGAAGCGAACAAACTGGGCATCCCCGTATTCGCGGTGGTTGACACGAACTGCGACCCTGATTTGATTACCTATCCGATTCCCGGGAATGACGATGCGATCCGCTCTGTGGGGCTGGTGCTCCATGTTCTTGCGGACGCAGTCATCGAAGGGATGCAGAATATCCAGCAGCCGGAACAGGCTGAACCGGCGGCGGTGAGCCGTGAATCGGGCGAGCGAGAGCGTTCCCGCCGTGGCGGACCACGTCGCCCGCGCGGCGCCCGTTCTGGCTCTGAAGCCGTTGCAGCCTGATTTGCACTGAAAATAACGGCGGAAGGGGCCACGACGTCCCTCCGCCGCATTTGTTGTACTGTCTCTTTGTTGCGAGGAACACAATGGAAATTACCGCCGCACAAGTGAAGGAACTGCGAGAGAAGACCGGCGCCGGCATGATGGAGTGCAAGAAGGCTCTCGGTGAGACGAACGGCGACCTCCAGAAGGCGATTGACTATCTCCGGGAGCAGGGGATTCTCAAGAGCGCAAAGCTGGGGTCCCGCGCTACAAGTCAGGGCGCGATATTCAGTTATGTTCATCCCGGCGATCAACTTGGTGTGCTGGTGGAGATCAACTGCGAAACTGATTTCGTCGCCCGCACAGATGACTTCAAGGCGCTGGGAAAGAACATCGCAATGCAGGTCGCGGCGTCTGCTCCCCAGTATGTAAGCCGGGATCAGGTTCCTCAGGAAGTTCTCGACCACGAGAAAGAAGTATCCCGCGCCCAGGCGAAAGCGGAAGGGAAGCCGGAGAAGATTCTGGACAAGATCGTAGAAGGGCGGCTCGAGAAGTATTTTCAGGAAGTGTGCCTGCTCGATCAGGCATACATTCGGGATGACTCCCGCAAGGTGTCGGATCTGGTGACGGAAGCCATTGCGAAGATTCGCGAGAACATCACGATCAAGAGGTTCGTGCGTTTCAAAGTGGGTGAATGAGCGGCTTTGACGTTCCGCGTCACCGGTTTTCCACAATCCAACGACGGAAGTCCCCATGTCGGCGTTCAAGCGGATACTGCTGAAGCTGTCTGGCGAGGCTCTGCAGGGATCTCACGCGTTCGGTATTGACCCTGTGGAGGTCAGCCGCATCTGTCAGGAGATCGTGGAGGTTCACTCCCGCGGGGTCCAGATCGGCCTTGTTGTGGGAGGAGGGAATATCTTCCGCGGGAAGGAAATCGTCAACCAGCTTGGAGTTGAGGCGGCCAGTGCCGACACCATGGGGATGCTTGCAACGGTGATCAACTGCCTTGCGCTGCAAGCCGCGCTGGAGAAACTCGGTCTGGAAACGCGCGTTCAGACGGCCATCCGTATGGACCAGGTGGCGGAGCCGCTCATTCGCCGGCGCGCCATCCGGCACCTTGAAAAAGAGCGCGTGGTGCTGTTTGCCGGGGGAACGGGCAGTCCTTTCTTTACCACGGATACGGCTGCGGCGTTGCGCGCCGTGGAAATCGGCGCGGAGGTTCTGCTGAAAGGCACGAAGGTGGATGGCGTGTATGATGATGATCCCGCCAGAAACCCGGGTGCCAACCTTTTCGATGAAATCACGTACGAGGATATTCTCCAACACGGTTATAAGGTCATGGATGCCACGGCAGTCAGTCTTTCCATGGACAACAGGCTGCCGATAGTCGTGTTCAACCTCACCCGCGCCGGCGAACTCGTGCGGGCAGCATTGGGCGACCGTGTCGGCACGAGAGTAGTGGCGTAGGCGAACCGGAACAAGGGAGGTGCAGATGGCAACAGAAAGCCAGATCGTCCGCCAGACGCGGGCGAAGATGCAGAAAACTCTCGAAACGATCGTTCACGAGTTCAGTACTGTCAGAAC
>JAKPPK010000143.1 GCA_029547385.1 Candidatus Latescibacterota bacterium | reverse complement strand
GTGCGCATCGAGTCGGAGTTCCGCAACCTTCTTGCGGATCCGTCGCCGCATCTTCTTCTTGACGAGAGTGGCGAACCGGCGGGCTATTGCGGGTACCGCCCGACGCACGTGGCACCCGAGCAGGTTGCTCCCGCCGGTTCTTTCTGCGAGGCGGCCACACGAACATGGCGCGCACGCCGGGAGTCGCAACCGGGCAGCGACGCGATTCTCGACCAGCTTGCCACCTGGCGTGGAGCACTCAGAAAGCTACTCCGCCAGAGGGACAATCTCCGCGGAGACGTCGTCCGCGCGGAACAGGCAGGCGAGTTGCGCAGACTTGCTGACCTGATCATGGCCAATCTGAGTGATATTCCAGAAGGCACCGAAGTAGTCACGCTCACGGATTGGTTCCAGAATTCCGGCGCCACGGTTCAAGTCAGGCTGGATCCGACGCGCAATGCCGCCTCGCAGGCGGAGCAGTTGTACCGCCGGGCGAAACGGCTCCAGAACGGTCTTCTGCTTATTACTGCTCGGTTGAGAAAAACCGAACTCGCAATAAACAGCCTGGAACAACAAATTCGGGAAGCCGAAGATGCGGCCGGCGGCTCGAATGACCAGCGTGTGCGGAGATATCAGATGCAAGGTGTGTCTGACGGAGGAGGGAGAAAGCAGCCCTTTCAGGGGATTCGGCCGCGCAGGTACCGCACGCGGGACGGTGGGTGGCTGGTTCTGGTGGGCAGAAATGACGACGAAAACGATGTGCTCTCCCTGAAAGTCGCCGCGCCAGATGACCTGTGGTTCCACGCGCAGGGATGCCCCGGATCCCACGTGGTACTGAAAAAAGAAGGGCGCAAAGAACAACCGGGCCGACAAGCTATTGCCGAGGCGGCGGCTGTTGCCGCATATTGGAGCAAGGCCCGCGGCTCATCGAAAGTGGGGGTGAGTTACACGCTGGGAAAGTATGTCACGAAGCCGAGGGGCTCACCGCCCGGGACGGTCACGATCCGGCATGAGAAACTCATAACCGTTCCGCCGGCCTTGCTGCCGCTGGCGGACGAGGCGCAAGAAGCCACCCAATGACGGCCCGCAGAATCGTGTTCGCCCTTTTTCGCGGGGTAGGCGTCCTTGCAGCGCTGCTGGTTATCGCGGCGACGCTCGGGTACCTCTTTGTGACAAGTCCTGTTGGCACCCGCTGGGCGGCACACACGATCAAGTCGCAGGCGCGTTCACTCGCCGGTGTTGAGGCCGACATCGGCGGTCTGGACACCGACATCTTCACCTACGTCAATCTCCGGCGTGTTCATGTCGCGTTGCCGGATTCCGGACCGTCCCTCCAGTTCGAGCGGCTCCAGTTACGCATGGCCCTCTGGCGGGTCGTGACAGGCAGGGTGAACGGGATTCGGCGCATTGCGGCGGACAGCCTTGTGGTGACGGTGCCACTCAAGCCGGACACGGCGAAGTTTGTCTGGTCCGTCGTCCCCTACCTCCCGTATGTCCCCGAAGATGCGGACATCCGCGGGTTCCGACTTCGCCTTCTCAGCGCAACCGACACGATGAGTTTCGCGCTGAAAGCGGTCCAGCTACGCTCGATTCCCGACCAGCAGGATTCCTCGCTCTACGCGGACATCAACCTTCATGGCGAAGTCACGCTCAAACCTCTCGGGACACTGCCTTTTGCGGGTAAAGCGAATCTCTTCTTCCGGGGGGCATCTCTCCGGATCGGCAATCTGGTTGTAAGTGGTCCCGGGTTCCTCGCGAAGGGACACGGGTATCTGGACGACCTTGTGAACGGCCCCTATCAAACCCACGGTTCGTTCGTTGTCGACCTTGCGCGGCTTCCGAGTGAGGCCTCCGGCGTGGAAATGTCCGGCACGGTGAACGCGGAAGGCGATATCGGGTGGGATGGTCACCCCCGAATCAACATGAAACTCGAGTCTGCGACCATCGCAACTCCCTGGGCCGCACTGGCGAACACCACGCTGTTCCTCAACACCTCGGAGACAGACAGCACGCTTTCACTCAGAGGCGCAACTTCCGTCGCCGAGGGCAACGTCGGGCTTTCCGCGACGATGGTTGTTCCGCCAGCCAGCGGACCGCTCACGGTGGATTTTGCCGCGGTTGACGTTGATCTCGATTCGGTGGCCCGCATCCCTGCGGTGAAGGAAGCTCTTGCCGGGACCGAACTTCGGGGAGAAGCCAGCGTACGCTGGCAGTATTCCGCACACGCTTCGATCGCCGGAGGATTCAAGCTCAGCCAGCAGGTAAGCCGCATAGAGCTTTCCACAAAGGGCTTCCAGTACGGGACAATGCCGATAGGTACGACCTCCCTCGTCTGGAACCAGACCGGCCCCGACGTGGAAGGAGTGTTCCACGGCGCAGGTACGTCGGTACACGTGACCGGCGTCGCGAAAAACCTCGACAATGTGGCACTGAACGCCAATCTGCGGACACCGCACCTGGATTCCCTGCTTCAGGTTTTCGGCGTTGACAGTCTGGACGGTGATCTTGACGTTCAGACAACGATCACGGGTGCCCTCCGCGCACCTACCGTCGGCATCGTTGCCACGCTGCGAAACCCCGTGAACCCCTGGATGCGGTTACCCGACCTCCAACTGAACGCGCGGATGGCGCGCGGGGATACCATTTCGGCCACATTGACAAGCGTAGACAGCGTCCTCAGGGCGGATGCCGTTATTGTGAACAAATTCATGCGCTTCGCGTCCCTGAGAGCATCCATTGGTCCGCTTCCCTTCGAGCAATTGCCCGGCGGGTTCGCGAAGGAACAGGACATCACCGGCTCCCTGAGCGCGGATATCGTCGGGGCCGGCCTGCTGACGAACCCTTACCTCCGGGGCTCGATACGCACCACTCCCGTCGCATGGCACGGCCAGCAGATCGGAACGATACGGGGGGATTTGAACTGGTTCGGCAACTCGCTCACTCTGGACGTGCGAAATGGCAACGACACGTTTTCCGCACAGGGGAGAGTGGCGGCGGACTCCGGTGCAACGTCGCAGATAGACGTCCAATGGGAAAATTTCGATCTTGGAGGGATCCTTTCGGCGCTGACCGACCAGCCCGCAGGCAAAATCTCGGGCATGACCGACGGTACGATTTCTGCACGGTGGACGCGGCTTGTTGTCAACAGCCTCGTCATTCAGGCACGGCTGGATCGAGCCAGTCTCAGGCTGGGTCAGGCAACGTACGAGCTTGCGGATCCCCCGTCGCGTTTTTCCATGGAAAAGGGCGTTCTGGACCTTACACCGACTCTGTTTCGAGGCTCCAACGACCAGCGTCTCCATTTACAGGGGAGCATCTCGCGAAGCGGTGAGATGAGTTTCCGCGCCGCGCTCGATAGCTTCGATGTCGGCAATGCGATCAGCACGTTGACCGACGGGAAACTGGCAATCAGCGGCAAAATGGTGCTCCGTGCGCATCTTGGCGGAACTCTCGAGGAGCCTGTTGCGAACGGGAGAGTCACCTTCCGAGGTATCAGGTGGAAGACCGTGGAGATTGACTCGGCAGGCGCACTCGCCACCTACAGCTCCAACCAGTTGAGCGTGCCGGAGTTCTCATTCCGCTTCCCGTTCGGCGAAGCCAGGGGGTCATTCCGTGCGACGGCGAGTGCGCTCGGGCTGGCAGACACGGCCACAGGCCCGCCAGACTTCGCGCTCAGTCTCGTGATGAAAGATGCCGGCGCGGTAGTTCCAAACTGGGAGGGACTTCGGAGCGGAACGGTAAGTATTTCAGGCGAACTGGCCCTTCGAGGACGGGATCTGGCCGATATCTCGTCGTACCGCGGTTCGTTCCGGCTGGATTCCCTGGCCGCCGTAGCGCCGTTCAACCGTCTGGTGCGCACCAAACGGCCGGCTACCGTGGCAATCGGAGAGAGCCGGTACCTTGCATCGCCGCTGGATTTGGCAATGTCCTACCGCGGGGCGGAGACGGGCGAAATATCAATCAGCCAGCCTCCGGGGGTGGCCCGTCCCCCGTTGGACGTCAGTATCAACCGGGTATCGCTGGAGGATTTCCGCCATACAATCCTTCCCCTTCTCAATGCACTCGATGCGCAGACGTCCGTACCGGAAGACCTTTCCGGCGAGTTCTCCGGGCACGCCCGGTGGGACATGAACCTGAGTTCTCCTCGCGTGGACATGAGTTTCTTGATACGCGAACCGACGGCGTACTCCCTGAGAGGTGATTCGCTCGATTGCGTTGCCGCGGTGAGGGATTCCGGAGTGTGGGTTGAATCGGCAAATTTCTACACTGCCGGCGACACGCTCAACGTGACCGGATTTGTGGACCTTTCGGCGGACACACTCCTCTTCCACGCGTACACGGCCAACCTCGAACTGGTTCCCGTGCTTACCGACCTGTTGCCACCGCTGCGGACGTACCAGCCACCACCGCCGCTTCCGACAACTGCACCGTTCCCCGGATTCCCCCAACAAATTCGAGCATTGCCCGCGGAAGCGCGCGGAGCAACGGTGAACGCTCCTCTGACAACGTTTGACCGGCTCGTTCGGGCGCGGAGAGGAGCAATGAAGCACCCGTATGCGGCAACGTTGCCGATGGCTGCCGAGTTCGAGCTTCGAGGGACTCTGGAATTTCCCCTTCTGTTTGGCAATGCGCAGCTTTTTGGGGCGTATTTGGAGATTGAGGCGCTCCAGGAACCAATATGGCTGCCCGATACGTTGAGCATACGCGTCACCGGAAAACGGGCTGTAGTGCCGCCCGTACGGGTGTTTGTCGGGGCACAACAGCGGGAGACACAAACCCCTCCGGCCATTTCCCTGGAACGGGCCGAGTATTCGCTCAGCCGCGGCGAATTCATCCTTGAGGCGAAAATTGAAAGGGCAACATTCAGCCTGGTAAGTACAGAACCGGTTTTTCTTCCTCCTCGCTGGCGCCTGTTCAAGGGGGTACTGGAGCCCCTTCTGCGCGCGTATTACACCGAACCCATAGGCGTATTCACCGCCAGCGCGACTGGAAGCTGGCGGGGCACAATGGAGCACTCCAATCTGAACGCCGATGTGGTGCTGTACAGCTCAACGCTCCAGTACCCGATCGCGGATCCTCAGGCGATTTTCAAGCCGCGAGCGCCCACAAGCCTTGGGCCGTTGCTGGACAACACGGAACTCAACATCTCGCTCTCCATGGAGGATTCGCTTGTCATCAACAACAATCTGAGCAAACACGCGACTCTGTGGGCGCAAATGAACCTTACGGGCAGGCATTACAGCCCGAACCTTCAGGGCAACGTACAGATTTCCCCCGGGTCGGTGTTCCGCTATCTCGGCCGCGACTTCGTCATTCAGGAGGCAACGGTCAATTTCCCGGATCCGACGCGTTTTGCGCCTGAAATCGAGGTGACCGCACGCGCGAAGGTGGTGAACACCAAGGACAACAATGCGCCGTCGTATGACGTAACGCTTCACGCCTCAGGTGTCGTGCCGAATCTCGTGAAAACGGAAATGACGGCGGAAGAGCTCCCAAGCGGCGAAGTAATCGTAAACCAGCTCGAGATCATGCAGATTCTCATTTACGGTCAGCGCAGCCCTGATTACCTCGCAATCGATGCCCAGGGACGACTCAACACAATGCTGAAAGAGCGGGGGTACGCCACCTTATCCTCCGCACTGGGAAGTGTGTTGCCGATAGATCAGGTCACCGTGCGGGAATCTGCTGACAATGGCGCGCAACAGGGCACCGGCGGAATGAACGATGTCGAAGTGGAAGTCGGGCAGAACGTTCGCGTGTGGGGCCAGAAGCTCACGTTCTCGGCGGTATCACCGGTAGGGCAGTTATCCAGCGTGAGCGGGCTTGAACGCGCCGAAGTGCGTTGGACCATACTCGAGCGTCCTCCTCGATGGCCCAACCTTGAGTCACTTTCGCTCACGGTCGGCCAGAACAGACTGCAACAGGCACAGGCGAGCACGGATCTGTACCTGCAAAACGAACTCACCTCCGGTCTTCAGCTCCGCGTACGCTTCCGGTGACGGGCTGCGTGACGCACGCTGCGTAACGCACGGGGAAAGGAACGAAGTGCGGAAACGGGAAACGAAGCGGATAGCACGGTTTGCCGCTTTGATGGCGCTGGCGATTCTTTCGATGCCCCAGGCGGTCGGTGCCGCACGGTCCACCTTCGTGCAGGAGATCATCATCACCTCCACTACCGTCCCGGCTCCCGTAGGCGACGAGAAATGGCGACAGGTTCCTGAACGGCGCAAGCTGAACGGCATCCTGCAGCACCCCACTCCGTCATTTCGGAACCTCTGGCTGCCGGTCCGATTCGACGACGTACTGTTTGCGGCAGATACGATGAGCGTCCTCACGTACTATCGCAATCTCGGGTATCTGGGGGCGTACGTCGCCACAACCGCGCAGGAACCGGTAGGTGGGCGACTGGAGGGACTTCAGTACGTCAATTTGCTCATCGTTATCGGAGGTATCACTCCAGAGGAGCGTTACACCCTCCACTCCATTGAGTTTTCAGGAGTAACGAGTCTTGATACCGCCGCGCTGGCAAAGGAGTTCCGCAAACGGCACAACGCCGGCAAATTCTTCTCCCCGTCCGGTGCTGCTGAAAACTTCGTCGCTCTCCGGACCGCATACGCGGATGCGGGGTATCTGGACTCGAACGCAGTCACCATCCGCCAGTTGCCGATTGTGGACACGCTCGCGCGCAGTGTGCGCGAGCGGTACGAAGTTGACGAGCGCACACCGACGACCGTAACTGGTTATGCAATCATCAACGGGAACGCGCCTCTCCCGTTGATCACAGACAGCGCGGTCGTGGTTCAGGCGCTCAAAGACGCGAAGCTTGTCCCCGGATCCGTCTTCGGCCGGCAACGGATGCTCGACGCGGAAAGCAACCTGTTTGACCTTGGCGTGTTCCGACGCGCCCGCGTTGCGCCCGACACCGCGTTCGCCCGCGGATCACCATTCCAGCGGCGCGCGATGGTAGACATCGCCGAACGCGACGCGGGAGACGTCCGGGTGCAACTGGGATACTCGAACATCCAGCAGTGGCGGATCAGCGAGACCGCAACGTACAGCAACTTCCTTGGAGAGGCGCGCCTGATCGGCCAGGAAGGGCAACTGTCGCGTGACGTTCAGGCGCTGTCTTTCATGTACGGGCAGCCGCGTATCGGGGTGCCTTCCTTCGTGCCGCTGGTGGGCGAAACGAGCATGCGGTTGCGGCTCGACCAGGCGTTGTCCGGAAGCTGGGAGGTGCTTGCCGCGGGAGACACGTCACGGACGTTCGCGTGGAAGACCTCTCTCAGCCGTCGCTTTGGCCGGATGGCGCGAATCGGGATTTCGTTCGACCTCTCGCGAAGCGACACCACTTCCCGGTTCCTTTTCAGCAGGCCCCGAAGTGGTGCCACGTTGCAAAGCGCGGTGAGTGTAAACGCCCTCTACGACACACGCGACGAGTTTCTCAACCCTTCGCGCGGGTTTGCTCTCAACGCCCAGGTGAGAGTCGTGAACCCAAGCCACCGCGTTTCGCGAATGAGTATGCGTCCCGAGGCGCTGGCCGTATACTATCGCCCGGTGTCGCCGTTCGTAATCGGCGCGGTGTCTCTGGGCGGGGGCTTCTACTACGTGGGAAAAGACGACAGCCTGAACCAGGCCGAGCAGTTCTGGAGGAGCAGGCAAATGCCCACCGTACGAGGGTTCGTTCGTGACGATATCACGGTCATCCGCGGCGATTCCGTCGGCAGCCCCGCGGTCGCGTATCTGCTCCTCAAAACGGAGGCTCGCATCGCACTCTGGAAGCGTCTGAGTTCGGCCGTGTTTGTAGATGCGGGGCAGGCCTGGGTATGGATTCCCCGCGCGGTGCGCAATCCTACCGCCGAGGAACGTGCGTTTCGGGGGTGGAGCGCCATGGAAGCCGGACGTTTCGCGCTCAGCGCCGGATTCGGACCAAGGCTGAACTGGGGGCTCATGTTCCGGCTCGATCTGGTCCGGCAGATCACGCCGTCCACTCACTGGACCTACGAATTCGGGATCACACAGGCCTTCTGATTTCGCCTGATCTACACCAAAAAGGGGAGCCGTTCAGCTCCCCCGGGGCGTACCACACATCCCTTTGACCATCAGGCATCCAGAGAAGGGAACCCGTACAGCGCCGCCGCATTGTCATGCATGATGCGTTTCGCGATCACGAGTGCCTGCTCCTCGGTGAACACTCCCTCTTCCACGCGTTTCGCAAGGACTTTCGAAATACCTGCTCGAGCCAGCTTCGCGTGAGCATACGCACCTTCCGCGAAGTTGTAGTCGCCCCCAAACCCCAGGATTTTGTTCGAAGGGACGGTATCCAGCAAGTCGTGCAAAAGCCGCTGTGCCATGCCGGGGGCAAGAATGTGCGCCCACGCCATGTCGGGGAACACGTTGGGAAACATCTTCGCGAACGCAAGAACCTGATCGGTGTAAGGCCACCCGCAGTGGAGAAACACGAAACGGGCGGTCGGATAGGACATAACCAGATTGATCAGCGGTTCCGGTTTCCCGTTGGCGAACACATTGTCGTTGCTGTTCTGATACCCGGTGTGAATCTTGACGGGCAGCTTCCGTTCGACCGCGCGCTGAACTATCTGATGCACCATGTAATCCTGCAGGGGCTTCGTTTCGTCCACCCCGAGTGGAGATGGCGGAAGGGCCACGAGCACCCGTTGAAGAGCCGCTTCTGCCGCGGCAGTGGTCGTGTGAGCAAAATCAAGATTCCGGCGGTAAGCAAGGAAGATCTTGACAGCGACCATCCCTTCGTTCTGGCGTCTGTCAAACGCTGCGTCCAGTGCAGTCTCAAGATCGCCAAGCGAGTGAATGCGCGTGTCGGTCTGCGCTTCGAGTTTGCGGATATCGGCGCGGCTGGTCGGGCCGACGAAATTGTCGAACACTGGCGCGGGGAAGAGAGAATCCAGATCACAAAGGGTGTTCTGCCCTGCCCAGACAATGCGAATTGAGCGGGCAACGTTCGCACGGTCCCTGAGCACGGTTTTGTAGAAACCGGGTCTTGCAAAGTTGGTTGCGCGGTCCGCGAGCAGGTCGTAGGTTCCTTCGTTGATCTCAGGCACATCCCACAGGTCGTTCGCCATGATTCTGAATGCCCGTCCGTACCCGGTATCCTGCACATATGGCCAGTATTTCAAAAACCGCCTGCGCTTCTCGTCGGAAGATAGCGTGCCTCCGGCGAATTCGCCCGCTTCGTCCGGCGAGCCTGCAGATTTGATGTCGCATTCCACATAGTGGAGGAAGTAGAAAAGATCTACCTCCTTTTTGACATTCAATCGCGTTGCTTCGTCGTAGAAATGCTCGTGCGTATCGAACAGGGGGATTGCGTCAACCGCGGCGGCAATTCGTTGGTAAAGCTCGGACATCGGTTCCTGCTCCTGTGGGCGGACCTTGAGTCGGATCGGTTACGAAAAGGAATGTACCAGACGGGGAGATGAGTTCCCAAGCAGTGCCGGACGGGGCACCTCTCCGCCGGACGCCGGAGCACGCCATATTCGGTTGGTGGGGCAAGTTCGCGTTCGCGTAGTTACCTCCACTCGAACCACGAGGTGCCAGATGGCATTGAAGACGGGAAGGGCCGAAGGATCGGCAACAGTCACGATTGATCGCGCCCTGTGTGATGCGTGCGGGTGCTGTGTCCGCGTGTGCTCTGCCGATGTTCTCCGCATGGAGAACGGGGCCGTCATTGCCGACACCACACGTCTTTTCGGGTGCGTCGGGTGCAGCCATTGCATGCTCGTCTGTCCTACCGACGCGATTGCCGTTCACGGACGGGATACGTCGCTGGCGGACGTGCGCGAACTTCCGCCACCGGAGATGCGCGCGGATTTCGATTCACTGCTGGCTCTTCTCTTGTCCCGGAGAAGCGTTCGGAGATTTCGTTCGTCGGAAGTGGGGGAGGAGGTGATTCAGAAGATCGTTGACGCCGTGTCAACTGCCCCGATGGGACTGCCGCCATCGGACGTTGAGATTCTCGTGCTCAGAGGAAGGCCGCGGGTCCAGGAGTTTGCAGGCGACATTGTGGACGCGATCAAGCGCGCACAATGGTTCGTTTCGCCGCTGATGACCACGCTCATGCGTCGGTTCATCGGGAAGGAGGCAGCCGAGATGTTCCGCACCTTCCTGCGGCCGCTTGCGCACGCGCTTCCCGAAAAACGCGCTCGAGGTGAGGATTGGCTTCTGTACGACGCGCCTCTCGCCATGTACTTCCACACCTCGCCGTACTCAGACCCCGCAGACCCTGTCATTGCCGCAACGTACGCCATGCTGGCGGCGGAATCCCTCGGGCTCGGAAGCTGCATGATCGGTACGGTGGCGCCAATTCTAAAATACTACAAAAAAGTGGCGGAGAAATATGGAATCCCACCGAAAAACCAGCAGGGCATCCTCGTCATTTTCGGGTATTCTGCCATATCGTTCAAACGCGCGGTGAAACGCCGTGTGGGGAAAGTGCACATATGGGCGGAAGACCGGACCAGCCGCGCCTGAGGGCCGCTCCCCTTGTTCGCGCTTCGGAGATTCTTCGCGTCGTTCAGAATGACGGTTGCGTTTCGGGAGAATGAAAACGGCCCGCGCTTCCCGACGTCGAGGCTTCTTCCAACGCGTCAGCTACTCTGCGGCATCCACACCGGCGCGTAGTCGCCCGTCTCCCCGGCGATGACGGATTGGCGGAACTCGTCGGGTATTCTCACCAGGTACGCTTGTGTGTTGCCGGATCGATCTGAGCGAAACGTCGCCCACCTTCCATCCTGGCTGAGGCCGGGATGAGGGTGTTTGAGGCCATCGGCGAGGGACGAGCCGCTGTCGCAAAGATATCTGAAGTTGCCGGTGGGAACATGGACAAGCTGGATTCCGTAGTTCGGCCAGTTGGTGTCGGCTGCGATCCACTGCGCGTCGAATGACGCGCCTGAATGCCAGAAATAGGGGCCCTGACACACCTTGCGCGGCTCTTTCTCTGCGTCGCAGATCGTGATGCTTCGGTCACCCCACTTTCCGCACCCCTGTACCTGCGTGGTGCGGCCATGAATAGTCGCGTGGGAGAAGTAGTCCACGCACACGAGTTCCTCATCCCCCCCGTCCACGTCCACCGACCAGAGGGAACGGTCGCCCGGTTCCAATTCCAGTTTCCTGTAATCCATGTAGGTGTACCGCCGCCCGCGCTCCGCACGCCGCTGCCGTACCACGATCACGCGCGGCTTCTCGGCGGCGCACGCCCAGACCATGCCGTCGAAATCGTCAAGTCGGACCGCGTCACCCGTTCTCAGGTCAACGCGCAGAGGCATGATGTCCGGCTGCCGCAACATCACAAACAGGTGACCTGAGGCGGGAGACAGCCGCATCTGCACGAATACCCAGCCGTCGGGAAGCAACTTCTCGAGGCTGCACACCTCGTCATCCCGCCCCGATGCAAGGTCAATCGCGTGGAGCACCGGGCTGTCCGGATGGAGAACGAAAAGAGTTCGACCGTCGGGAGTCAGGCGCGGGTGAATCCCTCCTTCGGAGAGATGGGCGATTTCGGTTCCGTCGGTACGGATCCGGTAGAACCCCGATGGCTTGCCTGATTCCCGAGGAAACTGGCACCGGATGATGACCCATTCGTTGTCGGGTGAAAACGCGGGCCAGTCGTAACTGAGCGGAATGCTTTCGACAGCGTCCGGAGTCAGGAGGAAGAATTCAATTCCCGAGTGCTCATCGGTGAACCGTTTTGCGGTGTTGGCAAATACCTTCATTCGCACCCCTGCGTCGCCCCACACTGGTTCGTCTCACCAGCCCTGGCCGCCAAATGCAGCCATCGTGTAGATGTCGTGACCTTCGCCCATGAAGAAGATCGCGTCCACCACGAACGACAGAACGGCACCGGCCACCTGGCCACAGATCAATCCCACGAAGAAGGGCTTCCACCGATTGTACAGCGCCATCCCGCCAATCTTGTTGATGATGAGCTTAATAAGCCACGTGATCAGGAAACTGAGCGTCGTGACGGAATGGTAGAACGTCATTGCCGTAAAAAAACCCACCGGATGCAAACCGGACCAGTTGAACCGGTAGCGGGCGAACAGGAGGGATGCGACGAAGGAAGCTCCGCCGGCAAAGTGGAGCAGAAGCGCGGGTTCCCTCGGCCACGGGTCTTTGATGCGTGCCACCATGTGATCGTATGCCTCCCACATCTGGTGGAACGCGTGGTGTGCCCCGAAATTGAACGCGCCTCCGTCGTAGGCGAGGCGTATAGTGGTCGTGCTCATGAGGATCATGGCGATGATCGAGCCCGCAAAAATGGCGACGAAGAGCGCGCGCCGCCGACCACGCACGATGTCCCCGAGCCGCGCGGAATGCATCACCATGGGCATCGGATACCCCTCGATCATACGGAACGCGGCGAGGGAAAGGGACAACCCGACAAACGACTGGGGAGACAGATTGGCATCGCCAATTGTGCGCATCGTGAAGGCCTGGGCGGTAATCGGAGCTCCCACGATAGGCATCCCTGATTCGGCTACTACACGGGTGATGCCGATGATAAGCACCATCAGGATTGCGAGAAATATCGTGGCGACGTACCACGCCATCCCGAGGTACATCAACCACACCAGCATGAACAACAACCCGCCCGCCAGTGAAAAGACAGCCGTCCGGTATGAAAGCAGCTCGTTTGAGTCGTCTGCGCCCGCGCCAGAATCCCAGACTCGCTGCCACACCGCGCGAAAATGGTGACGGCCCATCCACAGGCCCCACAACGTCCACAGGACAAGGCCCCCGAAGCACTCCCAGCCGATCAACGCGTTGGCGGTCGTCCACGGGTCATTCCGCGTTGCCGCGACTACGCCGACTCGCCGGTAGGCGGCATCCTGCACCATCACGAGATAGCGGAAAAACCAGAGGCTGAAGAGAATGTTGGTATCAACGAAATACGCGAAACCGATCGTGAAAAAGTCCGGTTTGACGTGGAAGCTGTCGAAATACTGAATCGCGATCCCTGTTTCGACTTGGGAAAACCGGATTCTCGGCCAGAGTGGAGTGAAGTAGCTGATGATATTCCACACGATAAAGGCAGAGGGGATGAGTGCGCCGTACCAGAAAATCCGGCTGCGCATGATTTCCGGTAACCCGCCCTTTTCTCCCGAACCTTTTACCAGGGCAAGCGTCACTTCCGCGTGGGGGAAGGTCACCTTCTCGTGGTCGAACCACTGTTTCCTCAAGATCGCGGTCAATGCGCAACAAACAAGCAGGAACGCTGCGAAAAACGACCACCACCAGAACAACGGAACAAGCCACACATTCCAAGGTATCTTCTGCCCCGGGGGCAACCCGGTGTAGAAATATGCCATTTCGTTGTGTGCGTTGCTGGGGATCGCCGCCGGCGGGAGGTAGGGCAGGATAAACTCGGCGTAGCGGTTTTCAGGTGCGGCGAAGTAATCCGGCGACGATACCATGCTCAGGAAAAGGCCCATCATACCGATGTGATAGACCATTATTCCTGCGAACGCCATGATGAACATGAATACGAGTTCTGGCAGCGATATCCGCCAGGCGGGTTTGAACCTCCCGAGAAACCAGTTGACCGGTAACAACACCACCACGAGTGAGGCCAGCGCCCCCACGGGAATCTGGCCCTGGAAGAACTCCATGGAGTGCACGCGGTACTCAGAGTACGGAGTGATGAAGGCGAGCAGCGCGATGAGAGCAGTGCCACCCACTACCGAACGCACCGTGATCGGACGTCTGGAATCGGACGTTTCAAGGGTAAGCGTTCCGCTGAGATCCTCCACCATGCCCGGCTCCCTCCGGAAGGGTGTTACCTTCAGCAGGCTATCATCGCGAGGAAGGGCTCGCGACGATGGCCAACGGACACGCTCCGCGGTGGCTTACACCGCCAGCGGGACAAGCCTCAATGCGTTCCCCGACAAAATGGCGTTGAAAGGCTCATCCGGCAGGTTCAGCGAACGCAGGAAATCCATGAGCGCGCTATCGAAGTAGTCGCGGGCGAAAAGAAGGCGCGTGTGGTAATCAAGAAGGAATTTCCGGCCCCATTCTGGGTCTCTGCTGATTGCCGTGAGGGCGCTGCCTGCAGAAAGGTCTGCATAAAGATTGGGGTACTTGTCAAACAGGGGACGCAACCTGCCACCCGGCTTGACGGGGCCTTTCGGATATGCATTGGGGTCCGAATCGGCATCCCCGGACACCTCTCGCCAGAAACCCGGGGCATGGCCCAGAAAGACAGTATCGGGGCATTGCCTGAGTGCCCGCTCGAGGTTGGAAAGGTCCCCCGCATACCACCACTGGACAGGCTTTGTGGCGTCATTGGGGGGCAGATACGGCACGTCGATGTGGAGGGTGACCGGCAGGCCGAGTTCTCCACATACGCGGTAGAACCGGATGCAGTCAGGATCGTCGAACAGCGTGCGGAATTTGTGCTCACCGGAGACCCGCACGCCATGTCTCACGGCAGTTCTCAGCTTCTCGATCGCCATCGGTGATTTGGGGTCCGGCGCGTACCCCGCCACGAACCGCTTCGGGTATCGTTCCACCGTATCCCAGACTGCTTCGATGGGCATTCCGATGTACGGGGCCATCCACGTCCGGTCGTAACTGTGGTCGTACATTCCTTCCGCGACTTCCCACGTGAGCAACCAGGCCACATCGATCCCGTGCTCATCCATGTTCGCGACGAGTTTGTCCGGGTCGTATCCGTACCACCACGGATGCGCGTGTGCGTCAATGATCATGCCGGTACCTGCTGGTGAAAGGATTGTCCTCTGCCTCGCTGCAGCGTTTACGATAATCCGAAGAGTATGATGCCGGGGACAAGGCTGCGCAGGGATCACACGCTTCACATCGAACTTCTGACGGAGATACGCGTGAAATCCAATCTGTCGCAGAGCAAGTTCTTTCGGTGCAATGTAGTGTAGCCACGCTCTGTCACCGAATCAGCTCCACGAAGAACGCACGCGAGAAGCAGTGAAGTGCGTTGCCGGCTCAGCCCCATGGTAGATATCTTTTGACGCAGTCCCTTTCCGGCGGACATCCACATTCGAAATGTTGCTGTCTTGCCTCGTTCCGTTTGAGTGATTGCAATCGCGGGTCAAGACGCGACAGATTGGTCTCACGCCAGCGCATCCCGGAGCTCGCTCGAGAAATGATCGGACAACACGTGTGGTTATGGCTCGTTCCAATGGGCTTTGTTCTGGGTGCACTTGGGACGCTGATCGGCGCAGGCGGAGGTTTCGTTCTTGTTCCCGTCCTGCTTTTGATGTACCCCCGGAACAGCCCCGAAACTATTACAAGCATCTCCCTGGCGGTCGTGTTCTTCAATGCGTTGTCGGGTTCGGTGGCCTACGGGAAGATGGGGAGAATTGATTTCAGATCGGGAGCTCTGTTTGCCGCAGCCACCATTCCGGGAGCCATCCTCGGGGCCTTCACCACCGACGTCATACCCCGCCGGACTTTCAATGGCGTGTTCGGCGTGCTGATGGTTGCAGCGGCCGCCTACCTCATTCTCCAGCGAGACAAAGGTCCCGGCCACGTGGGAAGCGGAGACGCGCACAAAACCGTCCGACGCATTGTTGAAAAGGATGGTACCGTCCACACGTACTCGTTCAGTCTTCGCGCCGGAATGTTGTGGAGTACTCTGGTGGGGTATATCTCGAGCCTCCTCGGGATAGGCGGGGGGATCGTCCACGTACCGGTTCTCGCGCGCCTCCTCAATTTCCCCGTCCACATCGCCACGGCAACGTCGCACTTCGTCCTTGCGATCATGGCGCTGACGGGAACCGTCGTTCATATCGCAAACGGTTCGTTTGCACACGGTGGCTTCTGGCGCACGCTCTACCTCGGTATCGGCGTTCTTTTGGGCGCGCAACTGGGGGCGTTGCTCTCAAACCGCGTGAAGGGCGTGTGGATTATTCGCAGTCTGGCTATCGCGCTCGGGCTGGTAGGCGTGCGCATCCTCCTGATGGCCTTTGAGTCCTGACCCGCGCCCGGACACTCTCACGCACGGTTATCGCTCCAGAACCCGCCCGCGTTCGGGCCACCCGTTACCCACGCTCGGCCTGCCGCCGCGACATCCACCCGAGACGAATCACCATGAGGCAAAGGAACACCGGAAAGACAATCTCTTTGAGCCAGGATGATGGCATTGAATGGGCCAGCGCTACTCCCGCCAGCACGCCCACGCATCCGGGAAGGGAGAGCGCAACTACGGAACGCCAGAGGACATTTCCCCGGCGGGCGTGGACGTATGCGCCACTCAAAGAGGTCGGGATGATCATGGCCAGAGACACCACCTGAATCACGCGGAAATCGATATCCGCTATGAGTAGCGCCATACCGGGAACAACCACTATTCCACCCCCGATCCCCACCAGGACGGAAAGAAGACCGGCGAGCGCTCCCACAACCAACACCCACGCAACCCAGTGAACTGGATCCTCGAGCAGGATGATCCCCCGGGCCGGACCGAGACCTCCCAGATTCGCCATTTTCGCGGCTGTAAGCAGCAGGACCACCATAAACACATGGCGCAACGCCCTGTCCGAGATACGATCGTGGACCTTTCCTCCGAGCCATACGCCTCCCTGCGCACCCACCGCGAGTACTGCCACAAGAAGCCAGGGCAGTGTGGTGCCTCTCTGCAGTTCTCGCGCAACGCCAATGAAGGAAATCAACAGGACCGTTACGATGGAGATGGCAACCGCTCGACGGATCGGAACACCGAGGAAACCTGTCAGCAGGGGCACAATCAGAACGCCTCCACCGATCCCGAGAAGCGCGCTTGCCAGACCGACCAGTACGCCGATGCCGAGATATGCTGCCAGATACCGGCCCGAGGGCCAGACATCAGACTCCACCCACGGTTTTTCCTGTGTCATCCAGCCTCCGCCAATCAATTCGGGTACCGCTCTCGCACGGAATCCAGAGTCCGACTATTCACCGGGTCAACATTCTGTCCGTCCGTCGCCAGCCGCTCGTGCCTCCGCCAGAATCTGCACGCCGCCGCGCGCAACAACCACCGCGATTGCCAGGCCGATCACCAGATCGGGGTACCGAGAACCGGTTATTCCAACGAGAATCCCCGCTGCGATGACTCCCACGTTCGCGATCACATCGTTCTTCGAAAAGATCCACGACGCTTTCATGTGGACCTCGCCCAGACGGTGACGATAAATGAGCATCATGCAGGTAACGTTTGCCACCAGCGCCACGAGGCCAATCGCCACCATCGC
>JAKPPK010000108.1 GCA_029547385.1 Candidatus Latescibacterota bacterium | reverse complement strand
CTCCCCCGTCACGTTGCGATTCCTTTCCGGTTGGACCTACATTGACACATCGTGTAGGCAAACAGCAGGATGTGCCATCGGGCAAAACAGTACAGGAGATCACAGATGACGGCAAAAATCGCCTCGATTTGGGAAATGCATTATCAATGGATTCTCGACTTCGGGTACAAAGTGTTGCTTACGGTGGTGGTGCTGGCCGCGAGCTATCTCGCAGCAAAGGCCATTCGGAGGTCAATAACCCGGGCGAACGAACGATTCGAACGACTGGACGCAACCCTTGTTCCCGTTCTCACTGCGCTGGCGACCTACGCAGTGTATGCCCTTGGAACAATCATTGTCCTCGACATTCTGGGCGTAAACACGGCGAGCATAATCACGGTGCTCGGCGCCACCGCGTTGGCAATCGGCCTCGCTCTCAAGGACACGCTCGGCAATCTCGCCGCCGGCATCATGTTGCTCATTCTGCGTCCATTTCGAGCCGGGGATTTGATCAAATGCGGTACTATCGAAGGCACGGTCGAGGAAGCGCATCTTTTCACTACAAAGCTTCAGACAATCGACGGTCTGTTCGTGGAAGCCCCCAACTCGGAGCTGTGGAACAACCATATCACCAACTTCACGCGCAACGGCAAACGCCGCATGGACATTGTAGTGGGCATATCGTATTCGGATTCCATAGACAAGGGTCTGGAAGTACTGGCGCAGCTCGTCCGCGAGGAACCGCGGTTCCTGAACGAGCCGCCTCCACAGGCTATGGTGAAGGCTCTTTCTGACAGTTTTGTGGAAATTCAGTTGCGAGCTTGGACGAGTATTGACGACTACTGGAACACGTACTTCGACCAGAACCGGCGGGTAAAACTGGCCATCGAGGCCGCAGGGCTGACCATCCCATTCCCGCAACGAGACGTTCATGTTGTTTCGGGGAATATGCCGGGGCCGTCGCAGTAGAATTTTCGAACAGAGGTAGCATTCTGTCGCCGACGTGGCGGCATTTCGTTCCTTTTCATCCGCCGGTGTGGAGACAACACCCGGCGGGCCGGCTCGGGAGGGCACAATGGTCCTGGATAATGGCGTTCTGCACCTGGAATTCGACGACGCAACCGGTCTCCTTTCGCACCTGATCGATGTTCAGGGCCGCGTTGTTCATCTGGCACCGCCCGACGAGCCGCTGGGAATCTGGAAGCTCGTCTTCCGCGCGGGAACCGACGAGCAATCACTCGTGTGGCCTCCGTGGAAAGGTGAGGTAGAGATGAGTTGCGTCCGAGAACCCGACGGAACTCAGATCGCATCCATCGAATGGCGTGACATGTGGTTCCGACACGAGCCGAAGGCGGTGGACGTTGCCGTGACAGTACGGCTTCCGGAAAACTCGGGTACTTCCGAATGGCGGATACGCGTTTCCAACCGGAGCGCTCGGTACGGCCTTTGGGAGGTTCGCTTCCCCTGGTTCAATCGGTGGCCGGCTCCGAAGGAATACAACGTGGCGATTCCTTGGCACAACTGGGGACACCGGTACCAGAAGGTCGCGGAAAGGCACACGGGCGAATACTCGAGCTACACCTGGTCGATGCAGTTTCTCACGTTTGAATCGGGGCAACGGGGGCTGACAATTGCGGCCTTGGACCCCGAGCAGCATTACAAATCGTACCTGGTGGACCCGGGGAACGAAACCGCGTTCGTTCTTCGCGTGCCGGACGGTTCCAAGCCTGGCGTCGGGCTGGACGACACCTACGCCACCTCGATCAGCGTGCACGGCGACGGCTGGTTTGGCGGCTGCAAGTTGTACCGGGAATGGGCGCTTGGACAGAAGTGGTGCGCAAAAGGGCCGATTTCGAGGCGAAAGGATGTTCCGAAAACGTTGAAAGACATTGGAATCTGGCTTCTTTCCAGCATTCCCGAGAAGAACAGCGGAGTCACCCCTGCGGAATGGGCGGACGGGGTTATTGCCGCGCAACGATATTTCGACGTACCCGTAGGGATTCAGATTTACCAGTGGCACGAGATCAAGTTCGACAACGACTACCCGGAGTATTTCCCCCCGAAACCCGGTGTTCCGGAAGCCGTGCGGAAACTCGTTGATGCCGGAATCGTCGCCATGCCCTACATCAACGCACGATTGTGGGACATGCGCGCGAAGTCCTACCCCGGGGCCGTCCCTTCCACCGCGAAGGACCCGACCGGGACTCCTTACCTCGAGATTTACGGCCCGGAAAGTGGTTTGCTTACACCCATGTGCACACAGACGAAGCTCTGGCAGGACACTGTGTTCAATCTCTGCAGGAGAATCTACGAAGAGATCGGCGCAAACGCGATTTATCTCGACCAAGTCGCCGCGATGCCAGCAGCGCCCTGCTATGACCCCACGCACGGTCATCCGTTGGGCGGCGGCCATCACTGGCACGACGGTTACCGCGTGATTTTGAACAGAGTGAAAGACTACATTGCCTCCACGGGGAAAGACCTTTTCCTGACAACGGAGAACCCGGGCGACGCGCACATAGATGGGTGCGACGCATTTCTCATCTGGAATCCGCGTCAGGACACGGAAGTGCCGATGATGACCTCTGTCTATTCCGGGTATACGTTATACTACGCAAGCAACCACACCACCGGCGAAGGCATGCAGTCATTCGTGATGGCGCAGGCACGTGACTTCCTCTGGGGATCACAGCTTGGGTGGATGCCTCCTGAAATCCCGGAGCCATTCCGCGGATACCTGAAAACACTTGGGAAACTGCGTGTTCAGACGCGCAAATTCCTGACGTTCGGGGAACTAATCGGAATGCCACAAAACACAGCTCCGGACGAGATACGCGGCAGCTCCGACGAGATGATGCGAAAACGAGAGGAATCCATCGCGAAGGTCAGTGCCAATTGGCCGTTCTTCGGAACGCCGAAAATTGCCACGCTCCCTGCGGTGATGTCTGCGCTATGGCGCGCGGAGGACGGACACCTGGGTCTGTTCATCATGAATCTTTCAGAGGTGAAGCAGTCGTACTGCTGCGCGTTTGATCCGCCGGCGTATGGTCTCACATCGGAGCGGTTGCGATACACGAGGATTCAGGAAAACGGGCCTGGGGATTCGTTTGAGGTACAGGGGGGCGTTCAGGTGCGATCGGAAGACCTCGAGCCATTCGGAGGCGTTGTGTACGACATAGGCCCTGCGGGCACCTGACAAGCGGGCTCCAGGAAATGACATGGTGCAAGGAAAATCCGTAACGGTTCCGCGCCGCACTGCTTTCCCGGCGAGGTTGTCACAACCTCGCCGGGAGGCATGCAAGCTTCAGAGAAGTAGCGATTGCTCTTGATCGCATCCGAGCGGCGCACATGCCCACCGACGGTGCAAGTTTGAGGGTGTTTGCGGCGGGCATAAGACACCGACCCGCACGCGACGAAATCTGCTCAACGCGAATTGACATAATTGGTGTTATCGGTCTGTCAACCGTGGACAATGTGGCTCACGAGAAGATCTGAGCACGGCTGCAATCGCCTGGAGATGGAACGACGTGCCAAAGGGGGCTGTGTACCCGCCCGAGATGTCGAAGTACGTTGACCCGGTGTCGGGCAATGAGGTTGTTCAACTCACGTCGACGCGTCAGTGGAACGTACACCCCACCTACCACGTGAATGGGTTCCTGGACGACCAGCGAATTGTGTTTGCCGCGGAAGCCGAAGGTGCGACCAACATCTACGCATGTTCACTTGTGGCAGGCGAGATTACCCAGTTGACCGCGGGCATAGGCACATCTTATCTCCTGGCGTATCTCGCGGGCGAACGCGGAGACGGCCGGGGAACAGACGCATTTCATATCGTTGCAGGTTACTTGAGCCATGCCGTGTACTTTGTCGAAGGAGACGAACTACGCACGGTGAACGCTGACACCCTTGAGGAGGAATCTCTTTATCGAATCGGTCCGGAATGGGTATGTGGAGTACTGGAACTGAGCGGGGACGAACAGACCGTACTTTTGCCGCTTCTGCCCCGCGAGTGTTTCAACACGCGCTGCGATCTCGCCGAATTCCTTCGCAGAACTGATCGTCTCGCGTTGCCCAGCCGCCTCGTAGGTGTGTCGGTGGTGGACGAGAGATCGCAAGTCTTGTGGGAAGACGCGGGACGCTTCATTGGGCACGCGGCGTTCTCACCGGTCTCCGACAAGTTGGTTCTGTGTGAGCGAGCAACGGACCCGGATCGACGTGACGAAACATTGCTGTGGCTGCTGAAACTTGAGGACGAAGAGGCAATACCGTTTCCAACCAGGAACCCGAAGACCGGGCACAGCGTGTGGCTTCCCGACGGCACAGGTGTTGTTACTCACGGCATGGTGATCGACGGAGGTCGCGAGCACGGGGCCGAGTACATTCAGATTCTGAACCTGGATACGAGCGCCCGCTGGATTGGCTACCACGGCCCGCCGCGTTACTACGGCCACTGCCATGCTACACCGGACGGCCAGACCATCATTGTAGATGGAGTGTTCACGCCGGACCAGATAACCGCGGTCACGCCCCACGGCGACGGGTATTTCACCGAACCAATCTGCGTTCACGGAACCGATTCATCCGGGGGGCAACGTGCGCACGCGCATCCGCATGTATCACCGGACTGTGAGTGGCTGGTTTTCGGTTCGCTTCGCGGTGGCAAGAAGGATTTGTTTGCCGTCCGCGTCAAGGGACTGGCTAAAGGATGAGGAACTCACCCGGTTCAATCCGCTCCGGCGTGCCTTCCACCGTGATTGCGAGCACGGGGAGGAGCGGATCAGGCGGATGTTCCGGCAACCCGTGCAACCAGACGCGATCTCCTTTCTGTTCCACGCGCACCTCGCAATCAGCGCCCAGTACCCTTGCCGACACCACGCGGTTTTTCAGCCATGCAAATCTGAACGTTGGTCCCTGCCATCGCATTGCGGCCATGTAGATTGTGGAACCGCGCATCGTCGCCCATCCCTGCCCCGGTCCGATAACATTCAGCGCGTGGCCGATAGGCGCACTTTGCGTCCCGTAGATCGCTTCTCCATTCGTTCGCAACCACTTTCCGATCTCCCGCAATCGATCCACGCCTTCTCGAGGAAATCGGCCATCTGCTCCGGGTGGAAGGTTGAGAAGAAGGTTCCCCGACCGCGCCGCGCAGGACATGAGAAGCGCAACCAGCTCTCGTGAAGTTTTCCAGTTCCGGTCACCGGGAGCGTGCCCCCATGTATCGGTCATTGTGAAACACGCTTCCCAGGGCCTGGATTGGGGGGTAGCCTCATTCTCCGGTGTTCCAAAGTCGCCCGGTACCCCGGCCCGATCATTCACCAGGACGGAGGGCTGATTCCGACGGACCATCGCTATCATTTCTTCCGACCGCCAAATCGCGGGATCATCCGGTCTCATGCAATCGAACCAGAGGACGTCTACCTTGCCGTAATTACTCGTCAATTCGCGGACCTGTTCATGAGTTTCCTCCACGAGACGTTCGTAAAACGCGGGTGGCCGGTACTGCTTCTGATCCCGCTGGAGACAGCCAGGATGGCGCCAGTTCATAAGCGAAAAGTAGAAGCCGGTCCGCATTCCTGCCGCGCGGCACGCGTCGGCGAACTCACGCGTCAGGTCTCTACCGAAAGGGGATGCGACACTGTTGAAATCTGTCGTCGCCGTGTCGAAAAGACAGAAACCATCGTGGTTGCGAACCGTAAGAACCATGTATTTCATGCCCGAATCTCGGGCGAGACGCACCCATTCTACAGCGTCACACGACTCCGGGTTGAACGACCTTTTGAGAGCCGCGTACTCATCCCGAGGAATGTGTTCCCAGTACTGGGCCCAGATGCCTCGTTCTAAGACGGTTGGCAAACCGAAATGGATGAACATCCCGAAGCGAGCGTTTTGCCACCACGACGTTCGATCCAGCCCCTCGACGTCACCCATGCCTTTCCTCCACCGTTGCACGCTCACCATCCACCCGCCGACAGGATGCGACTTCAGGGCTCTTCACATTCACAAGCAGGACATCGGGGCGATTCTCCCCATGGGCGGAACAGATGACGTTATCCAGCACGAGACCGTTCACGTCACGGCATTCTATCGCGGGCCAGTCCGGGCTGCCGTCCGGAATTTTGCCCAGATCCGCGAGATCTCCTTCCGTCCAGACTATCTTCGTATCCCTGATCATTACATCGCCTGCCGCGCGCACATACAAGTTGTAAGGCGCAAAACTGTGCCAGCCCCAGCTGTCGAGCACTGGAGGTGCTCCGTTGCCGTACAGCTTCGTTCTGGGTGAGACGACATAGTCCAGTCCGTCGAGTACAATTCCCCGCACCGCGCCTTTTTCTCGTGAGACGATCGTCCCGACACCATCCGTGCCGATCAGCATCCGGGAGAGCGTGACGCGGTTGATGCGCCCCCGTTCCAAGGCGATGAAGAAGAATGCCGATCCGCGGTACGCCATCTGAATGCAGAAATCCGAGAACATGAGATGATGGATCTCCCCATTCTCCGCCGTAACGTTGAAAACGCCTGACGCGTTGGCGACAATGCACGTGCTCGCGACGACATTCCGTACCTCTCCCCTGGGCATTTCATGTGGCAACCCAGGATCCAGTCCGGTGTAGATTCGAAACGCGTTCACACTCGTATCGAATCGGCACCCGGAAACTGTGTAGTTCTCCGCGATACCACCATAATTCGGGTCGATGGCGATGCAATCGTCCCCGCAGGTGAAGTCGCACCCGGTGATCGTGACATTGCGGCACGAACTGAAGTGGAATCCGTCGGTATTTGGACCCGCGTGGTCGTTCCTCACGGTCACATTCTCAAACTGGAGTCGCGTGCACCCCGCAAACCAGCCCGAATAACAGGATGCCCTGACCAACTCCACATCGCGAACCACAATGTTCTTGCATCGCTCAAACATCAGCGTAACAGGCCGGAATGCGTTGGGAGCGTAATAGAACCACTGCGCGATCATGTTCCATTCGTCGTACGTGCCTGTGTTTTTTTTCGTCCAGAATGCGCGGTCATCACCGTCAATACAGCCCCTTCCGCAGACAGTTACATTCACGGCGTTCAGAGCATACAGAATAGCATAGCGCGAGTTGAGAGCGTTGTCGAGCAGTTCCGCCCGGTAATTCGAATCCGGAAGGTTGGGAATGGGCGGATAATCCCTTTTCTCCCGCGAGGGCTTGACCAAGGCTCCCGCTGCCAGGTGGAAGGTTACGTTACTGCGAAGAAGGACCCTGCCGATTACGTATTCACCGGGGGGAACGAAAACGGTCCCTCCGCCGGATTCGGCACACGCGTCGATGGCCTTCTGAAATGCGTGTGTGCTTGTTTCCGGCGCATGTGAGCGCGCCCCGAACGATGCAACATCGAAAAGACGAGATGTGTCCATCGCGCGCGTACTCCTGTGGACTCTTGGCACCACTGGTGGCTGGCTTCAGACTCGGGGGAACGTCCCCTTGGGGTTCCCGCAGGCTTCGTGCAGCAAGGTCATGAATCGGCACAAATTGCGGAACGTGACAGGAGGTTGAATACCGTGATCGCCGTTAGGGAAGTAGCCTCCGCGTGCAAGCAACTGAGGAACTTTTGACAGTATTTCCGGTTCGATGAGGGCTTCATTTCCCTCATTGACTACTTCCTTTTCCAACCAGCCGAAGAAGACGAATTCGGGGTGATTCTGCCGAAGTTCAAACAGGTCGTTTCCAGCCTTGACTTCGTACGGGAATATCGCGTTGACGCCGTATTCGGAGGCGACGCCGGTAAATTCCATGGCGTTCCCATCGGTATCAATGGCCACAATCTCCGCGCCATTCGCGAAGGCACAATCGCAGACCTCACGGTAGTATTCACCGCAGAATTCCCGAAAATGGCGGGGAGAAAGCAGCATGCCGTGATTGAAGCAAAGATCCTCCCCCATCTGCACAACTTCCGGTCTGAGCCTTTCTATCAACGGGAACACAAATTCCCTGTGGTATTTCAGCCCCGTTTCAATGATGTCGTGCGCAAGTTCGGGATCCTCGATCAAGGTCACACTGGCGCCTTCGGTTCCCATAAGGCCGCGTATATGCCCGTACGTGCTCCCCGCTCCGACACACAGCGGCCTGTCGCGCGTTTCATACCTGCGGCAGTTCGCCTCCATTTCCTCGCGCGACATTACCCGCCGGGAGCGCGTGCGTTCTTTGTAAAACTCCCAGGATTCGCGGTCTCGGACAGGGTACCTGACAAACTCAGGC
>JAKPPK010000103.1 GCA_029547385.1 Candidatus Latescibacterota bacterium | reverse complement strand
CGAACACGCAGACGGTACGGGTTCCCCGAGCCGTCCGACACCACGTAGAAGCCCAGCTCACCGCAGGGAGATTCGGTGCACGAGTAGATCTGCCCGCCGACTTCCGTCTTGAAGCCAAACTTCGGCATGGTGAGCTCGAAGTGGTGGATCATTCCTTCTATCGTGGTGAACACTTCCTCCTTCGGGGGAAGCACGCGCTTGTTGTCGTACACGTTGATTGGCCCGCCGGGCAGGTCATCAAGTACCTGTCGTATGATTCGTATGCTCTGCCACATCTCCTCGAGGCGTACGAGGTATCTGTCGTACACATCGCCGTGCGAGCCTATCGGCACGTCGAAATCAATCCGGTCGTACGCGAAATACGGTTGCACCTTCCGGATGTCGTGGTCAATCCCGCTTCCCCGGAGCACTGGACCGGTTACGCAGTAACGCAGGGCGTCTTCTTTGGAAAGAACACCGATTCCCTGTGTGCGGTCCATCCAGATCCGGTTGCGGGTAAGAAGCCTGTCGGTTTCGCGCAACGTTTCTTCGAGTTTGCTCAGAAATGCGCGGACTCCCGGCACGAAATCTTCCGGAACATCGCGCAACATCCCACCGACGCGGGTCACAGAGGTGGTCAACCGTGCCCCGCAGAAGCTCTCGAACAGGTCGTACAGATCCTCGCGCCGAGCAAACCCCCAGAGAAATGGAGCGTACGCCCCGATATCCACCGCCTGCATCCCGATGCACACCAGGTGGTCGGCGATGCGGCTCATCTCTGCGAGGGCGGTGCGAACATACTTGCATCGCTCGGTGATCTCGATTCCCAGCAATTCCTCAACCGCGTGGGCGTACCCGACGTTGTTGTTGATCGCGGAGAGATAATTCATCCGGTCGCTGAGCGGAATGAACTGGTTGTAGTTAAGCGTTTCCGCCAGCTTCTCGAACCCGGTGTGCAGATAACCGATTTCCGCCCATGCGCGCGTGATCATTTCGCCTTCCACCTCAAGCACGAGCCGCAACGTGCCGTGCGTGGAAGGATGGGAAGGACCGAAGTTGAAAATCGTGCGCCCGGAATCAGGGTCCGGCTTCGAGACTCGACTCATGATCGGATCCGGCATGACTGGAGGGCGCGGGGCCTCCGGATCATACGGGACGGACGCGAACTTGAGAGGTCTGCCGGTGTGTGGTTTCACGACGTGTTCCTGCGCACAAATCGAACCGACGGGGCCGGAATGCGCCCGCGCGTGTCGATCGGTCTATCTCGTAACGATCGGGAAATCGTCCCGATACCCGACGCCTTCCGTGGGAAAGTCCTTCCGCAGCGGGTGCGCGTCGAAGTTTTCCGGCATCAGAATTCGAATCAGGTTCGGGTGATGAAGGAACGTGATTCCAAAAAGGTCAAACACTTCGCGCTCGAGCCAGTCTGCTGCGTTCCACAGCGAGGTTGCGGACTCCACCACCGCATCATTTTCCGGCAAGAGTGCCCGGATCACCAGCGGCTCGGACACATTGCGCGAGCGGAGGACGTAAACCACTGCGAACCGGTGCTCCGGCGGATTCGGCATCGAGAGGTAGTCTACCGCGGTGATGTCGGCAAGGTAGCAATAATCGAGTCTGGTTTTCGCGTACGTGAGAACCGGCAGAACGCCGTCTTTCGAAACGTCAACGCGCCATTGCTCACGCGCGCCCGATTGTCTTGCAACACCGCGAACGATGTCCGAGAACTCCGATTGCAGGGCGAGGGCAGGTGTCTCGTTCATCCGCGCGTTCCTCGTTCGACCTGCAGCAGCGGCTGTCCGGGAGCCGGATTGCGGGTTTTCGCGAACGCTTTGAACTGGGCAATCGTAACGTCGCCCTGGTCGATGATCTGCTGAATCTCCATGACCGCATCGATAAGGGCTTCGGGGCGCGGGGGGCAACCGGGCACGTACACGTCCACCGGAATGAACTGGTCCACTCCCTGGACCAGGGTGTACGTATTGAATACTCCCCCGGACGATGCGCAGGCGCCCATGCTGATTACCCACTTCGGCTCGGGCATCTGCTCATAGATCCGTTGAAGCACCGGCATCATCTTGATGGAAACGCGTCCGGCGACGATGAGCAGGTCC
Organism: Candidatus Latescibacterota bacterium; assembly: GCA_029547385.1. Taxonomy (GTDB): domain Bacteria; phylum Latescibacterota; class MWCZ01; order MWCZ01; family MWCZ01; genus MWCZ01. The sequence goes on along the minus strand of JAKPPK010000103.1, from coordinate 5,955 downwards.
GATTGCCGGGGAGTGAAGCGAGATGCTTCGGCACCGAACCGTGCGAGATCAAACCGCGGGCCGAGCAGAGCCATGATTTCGATTCCACAACACGCCGTGCCAAATGACATCGGCCAGAGGCTGTTTTTCTGGCCCCACCGGATGACGTCTTTGACGCTCGTTACGAGAAAACCTTCTTTCAAGGCGAAACCTCGCAATGGCCCGCGTTCGACAACGGTGGATTTTGCAGGACGCCGGAAAACCCCGCCCCGGCTGTTGCAAACCAAAGATAGGAGCCAGCTTGCGCGCGGACAAGGATCCATCTGGCTGCGCCCGAAAATGCGCCGCTTCTCGGTCCCGAATTCGGCCGCGAATATCCGTGAAGAATTTTGTGGAAAGGGGCTTGCCAAAACCAGATTAATGCACAATATTAAACGTTTAGCAACAGGACGGAACCAGCTGTTCGACGTTCCAGAACTGGCACAGACATTGCGTACTTTTACCAGTTAATACGGCGAGTCCAAGAGGGGCTCCGAAGGGAACCCGCGTGCCGCTCGAGGTGTTAATACTGAATAGATTGGGAGAATAATGATCCCCGTGTGATGGACGGTCCTCCTCCCGGCTATCACACCTTATCCCGGTCGGCTTCCTCCCCCTTGGCTGACCGGGATCCCCTTGGAGGGCGCAGGTGTCCGGCAGACGCCTGCGCCCTTCCCTTTTCCCCATCCCGGGTCACAGCTTGCAAAACCTGCAGAGTGAGACTATTTTCCCATGCAGGTTACGCATATCACCACCGAACAGACGTGGCACGGAGGTATCATGTATCCGTCGTATATCCCTTTGTTTTATATGCTTATCCTTGCGCTTGTGGCGGCCGGGTCCATGCTGGTCGGCGTGCACATACTGGGTCCGCGGCGCCATACCTATGTCAAGAACTCGATCCCTTACGAATCGGGTCTGGACCCTGTGGCGGAAGGGCGGATGCGCTTCGACGTGAAGTTTTATCTCGTTGCCATCCTTTTCGTGGTGTTCGATCTTGAGGTGGTCTACTTCTATCCTTGGGCGATGGTGTTCCGAACGTTGTTGAACGAAGGCATGACGGCGTTCTACGCGATGCTCGTTTTCACGCTCACGCTGGTAGTCGGGCTCGTGTACGAATGGAAAAAAGGCGCGCTCGACTGGAAATGAGTCCCCCGGAACGGAAACTCCGGTTGTGAAACAGCCTCCCCTGAGGTGAACCTCCCGATGCCGAAACAGTACCAGTGGCTCAGCACCGTAAAATTCCAGGACCCGCGCACCTTGACCTACCTCGGAAGCCCGAGCATCCTCCGGCTTCCGGACGGGGCACTCCTTGCCACGCACGACTATTTCGGTCGCGGGTGTCCTTTGAATCATGTGGGCGAGGAACACCTCACAAGCGTCTACCGTTCGGAGGATGACGGTCACTCGTGGTGGAACGTCACCCACATTTCGGGTGCGTTCTGGAGCGGTCTTTTTCTTCACCGCGGCGCCGTGTATCTCCTTGGCACCTCCGCGCAGTACGGGGATATCGTGATACGGCGGTCTGACGACGGCGGGTTCACCTGGACGCATCCGAAGGATGATTCGAGCGGCCTGTTGTTCCGTGGCGGGCATTATCACGATCCGCCGAACTACCATTGTGCGCCGGTTCCCGTGCTGTTTTCATCCGGTAGAATCTATCGAGCGTTCGAGGATTGCGACCCGTTGATCTGGGGCAAAGGGTTTCGCGCGTTCGTGATCTCCGCCGATGAGGACGCGGACCTTCTGGACGCCCGCACATGGAGGATGACGAACAAGCTGCCGTACGATCCCGAGGCCTATCCGCCCGATTTTGGCGCGATCGGCCGGGACGCCTACGGGTGGCTGGAAGGGAATATGGTCGAAGCGCCCGACGGGACGCTGTGGGACATCCTCCGGTTCAATTCTGTTCCAGTGCTCAACAAGGCTGCGATGGTCCGGGTAGTTGACGAAGGCACACGTGTGGAATTCGATCCGGAAACCGGGTTCATTGACCTGCCGGGTGGCCTCTCCAAGTTTACCATCCGGCGGGATCCTGTCGGCGGCCGTTACTGGATGCTCTCGAACGATATGCAGGATTTCCCGGTGCCGATCCGGCGCAACCGTCTCTCGCTGTTTTCCTCCGCCGATCTGAGGGCGTGGGAAAAACATGCTACCCTGATGGTGGATGACCATGAAAAGACGCCGGAAGATTCAGTGAGGAACACCGGCTTTCAGTACGTGGACTGGCAGTTTGACGGGGACGACATCATCTACCTTGTCCGCACGGCATATGACGGCGCGCATAACTTTCACGATTCCAACCGGATTGTGTGTGCGAAAGTGGAAGGGTTCAGGAAACTGGTGGGAGAGAGGGAGGTTTCAGGGTAGCAGGGCTGCCGCGACGACATTGGCCACGCGTCTGCGAAGCCCCACCGCGTCCCCGTGTCCGTCCGGATGGAGGCGGTTTGTCATCAGGACGATGAAGATCCCCGACGGCGGATCGATCCAGCAGGAGGGCCCGGTGAACCCGGTGTGCCCCACTCCGCGCACCGGAAAGATGTCCCCCCGCGGATTCGAATAACGCGTGTCGACATCCCACCCGAGTGCCCGCGCATTACCGCTTCCAACGTCAACGGGTGCCACCATGCGGTCAAGCGTGGCCGATTGGAGTATTCGGCTCCCCTCCAGTTGTCCCCGTCCGATTACCATACGGCAGAAGCGTGCGAGATCACGTGCGGTGCCGAAAAGGCCCGCGTGACCGGCTACGCCTCCGAATGCGCGCGCAACGGGGTCGTGCACGGTGCCTCTCAACATCTCACCGTTCGCTCGTTCGGTAGGCGCTGTGCGGGAGGTGTCTCCTGACGCGACGCAGAACGAGGTGTCCGTCATTCCGAGCGGGCGGAGGATACGGTCCTGAGCGAGCGTTTCCAGCGACTCCTCGTACACCTTTTCCACTACCGCGGCGAGGAGATGGAACCCCAGATCACTGTACACGAACTCCGCGTCGGGCGCGTTTTGCAAACCGGTTTCGAGGATCAGGTTCAGGTATTCACCCCGGGTGCACCCTCCGTCTGGAAGCGGGAGCCCTGCGGGAAGGCCACTTATGTGAAGCAGCAACTGGCGTGGTGTCACGCCGCAAAGTGGATTACCCGCAGGAACCGCCAGCCAGCGCCCGAGAGGTTCCCACAGGTGGACGCGCCCCTCTTCGAGCGCCTGCATGAACAGGGTGGCGGTTAATACAGGCTTTGTCAGCGAGGCCCAGTCGTAGATTGTATCAGGGGTAGCAGGTTCTTCGAGCGGAAGGATCGCCCGGTTTCCGAACGCAAGTTCGACAAGTGTTTCCTCGTGTCGGCCGACAATAAGGACTCCCCCGGGCACTTCTCCATCGGCGACGGCGCGGCTGCACACGGAATACAGGCGTTCCAGGCCCGTTGCCCTCACCATCTGACGAACGCCCACGCGGCAAATGCCCCGAACGCGGTGCAGGCCCAGTTCACCTGGTTGTTGCTGAGGAATCCTCGCCTGGGTGCGGTCGCCGTATCGCAGTGCTCCGGCGATTCGGTTTCCGCGCCGCATATCCTGCAGCGGTAGTGTGTCTGAAGCGCCGAGCCGAGAAAACTGTCCAGCATGGCACCCAGCCACCCGGCGAGCGTCACGTGCCCGAGAGCGACCCAGTCCTCCGGCTGATCCGGGGGTATTGTGACCGCAATGAGACCTATCATCATTGCGCCAAGGGCTGCCGCCAAGGTCCCGAGTCCCGTGATACCTCCAGATTCGCCCTTGCGCAGCGAATTCCCGTTGATCACGTCCCGGGGAGGACCTCCGAAGCGGATACCGATCTCGGTAGCCCAGGTGTCGGCGGTAGCTGCGGCTATTGCTCCCGCGTAAAACGCGAGAGAATCAACAAGGCGCCATTCCGGGAGGTTCATGACGGCGAGAAGCACGCCCACCGTCGCAACGCCGCCGTTGGCGAGAACTTGCCACGCGTCCCTCGGGCCGTGAGGTTCTGCGTCGCCGAACCGTATCCGCGAGAGGCCCACCGATGTGCCGAAAAACGCCACGATAGGCAGCAGCCAGTGCCATCCCCCGACATAGAGAATTACGACGCCCATACCTGTCATCACGACGGCGCCGGGCGCGGTGACCGTCTCCAGCCTCCATGCCACAAATGCGAAAACGACCAGAACAAGACAACTCAACGCAAGGTCAGCATAACTCCCGTCAAGGAGCGCGTCCATACATCCCCCCACACGGTTGCGATGCCCGCCACCATGCCCCATTTCAACAATGTCGCCATGCGCGCGGCTGTTTCGCTCGAAGGCGATTGCCATATCCGTGCGATCACGTACGCAAGCAACCCGTCTATCAGGATAATTACGCTGACAAGGTAACAAAAGCCAAACCAGCCGATAATAAACGGTATCGGGGAGAGCGCGATCACGCCTGCAAGCGGGATGGAAGCCAGCCGGCACGTGCGTTCAACGCCCCGGCGAACGGCGAGCGTGTCGTACCCCTGTTCCATATCGCCCGGGTAATCGGCCGCCGCTTTCAGCATCTCCCGCCCGAGATGAAACGCCGCCGCAAGAAAGGCCGGCGCGAACGCTGGAGCGAGGCGGGTCCCCAGCATTCCTCCGAACACAAATGCGCTGCCACTGATAATCGCGACCAGAATATGGCCCCACAGAATCGTGCGTTTGAGTTTCCCGGCGTACCACACGAGCGCCAGAGCGATAACCATGACCATCAGAGCGAAGCGAATCGGCAACAACCACGAGAGCGAAACACCCGCGGCAAAGAGGATTACCGCCCACGAAACGGCGGTTCGATGGCTGAGCGCTCCGCTCGGGATCGGACGGTATGGTCGGTTTATCCGGTCGGTTTCCACGTCGAAGCAGTCATTCACCACGTATCCACCGGCAGCGATCAGCGCAGCACACGCGCACGCGGCTGCGAGGGTGATGCCTGCCGGCGCGGAAGAACATGAAGCGCCGACTGCAACGGAAAGCGCCGTGAGAACGACGTTCGCCGGCCGTATGATCATTACCAGAGCGCGTAGAGTGCGAACCAGTTCCACCACGGATGGTGTCCCGTCTCAAAAAACCTGAAAACAACCGCGATAAGTGCGGGAAATGTAAAAACCCCGTTCTCCCGACACCAGTCTCCTCCTCACGGGACCCTGAATTCGAAGCTCACGTGCCGAACGTTGCCGGCGAGGTCACGCGCTTTGATGGAGACCGTATGACGGCCTGAGGGAAGCGGAGTTGTGGATCGGTACGCAAAATGGCCGCTCGCATCCGGTACAGCCGGAACCCATTTCCCATCGAGACGCACCTCGGAGGGGTCGCGGCCCGGGTCAAGACCTGATCCCCGGTCCTCGACGTGGCCAGATACCGTGACGAGGCCATTCCTGATCGTTCCGTTCGGAGACGGGGACAACACGACAAGCCGCGGCGGTGCTGTGTCGCGGAAGAGACACACTGTTGAGAACAACCGCGTACGTCCGCGCACGTACCTGCCCGTCGAGTCCTTTTCCGCGCTCAGAAAACGCAGGACGCCGTTCGTCGTTCCGTAGAGCGCCACACCTGAGGTATCCTCGCCTTCCGGAATGCGGATTTGAACGTGTACTTCGTCCGCCAGTGGTTGTTCCTGAGGTTCAACGCGAAACGCGTTTCCTACCTGCCGGAGTTCTGGTTCGGGAGGCCCGTGCAACGTGGTCTCCTGAACCCGCACGAACACCGGTTCCCCGAGCGCCCCCGGAGGGCACATTACCGAACACGCACCCCCGGCATGGGAGTATACTCCCCCCATGGGAGTGAAAAGCCGGCCTTGCACGGGAATGTTGATCTCCGCGCCATCAGCAAGAATTCTGACTGTGTCGACGTCTCCGCCAAGTGAGGTGAGCGGTAGTGTGAGCCTGTACGTCAAATTGGCGACCAACTCGCAAAAAACGGGCAG
>JAKPPK010000076.1 GCA_029547385.1 Candidatus Latescibacterota bacterium | reverse complement strand
AAACCGCCAGATGCGGCTGAACACCCCTACGCAGGCTGTGGCTTTCTATGACCTGTGCGACCTGCAGGAAGGCCAGTTCTTCGTGCACCTTGGCCAACGTCGCCAGCGAACCTGCTTCCTCTGTGTCTGTCGCCCACTGATGCACGTAAGGGGCCGTGAATTCACGCCAGGCGCCGAGCGCCCCGGACGGAATTGACACGGCTCCAGAATCCACATGTGCATGCGCGGAAATCGATCGCAGCCGTTCGTTGAAAAGGTCACACGCCGCCTTGAACGCTCGTGCCTTAAGAAACGGGGAACGAGCGTTTTCGGCGAACGTACGGATCTCATCGGCCGCGGCAGCGCAGAGTGCCCGCGTGTCGGCGGCCCCAAAGAGCGGACGGACGTCGTTGTCAGTACCCAGCCGTTCGCGAACCTGCGCGCACAGGGCTGCAGTTCTGATTGCGTCGCGGTTGGAAATGATTCTCCCGCAGTCCGCTTTTTTGAAGGCTTCCGCCATCGACAAGCGTCGGACGGTTTTCCATCGTTCCTGCTCCCGTTTGGTTGGCGGGCGGAGCGGCATCCAAAGGAATTCCGTGATGTCTTCTAGGGTTGAGAGCACAGGGAACAGCCGCGCGTCCCAGATCGTCTGCTGGTCGCCGACGTCCCAGAGATCGGTCCTGTTGATGCCGGCAGCATCCATCCAACTGGACATGGCGGTATTGCAGAAGGTGCAGCCAGCTTCGTCCGCGGAAAGCTTCGGATTATCTTTCAGACCGTACAGGAGGATGGCGTAGTTTCCCGACTCGTCATCCGCCAGAGGGATTACCGCGCAGACGCATTCATCCCCGAGAGAGATGTCTTGATCGGGGCTGACGAGACCGCTGAGGATAGAACGCCTCCCGACGGTCGCGCGGCGAAGGTGGCACCCGATCAAAACGGCATCCTCGCCGATTGCGCTCGTATTATCGCGCAGAACAGTTTCAATCAGGCAGTTTTTCGCGGGGGGTGTGGTTCCACTTGCATACACAGATCTTGCGACCGCATACCCGTACCCATGGTTTTCCGCTTCACGCGGGACTTCGAGGTACTGCTCCGTTGTACCGATGTGGACAAATCGGATGGGTGATACCGTCACGTGGTCGAAATGGAACTGATGCAGGGAATTCCAGATCGTTTCCCGTATCTGACGAGCCCCGCCACCGGTGACGTAGGCGGCATGATCAGTTTCGCGAGCGAGGGCGAACGCGAAATCCTCGTACAATTCGATCCTCGAACCGAGGCTGCGTGCCGACCTCACCAAATCCGCACCGCCATGCAGACCGGCAAGGCGCGCACATGCGGCCGTTGCAGATTCGTCGAAAAGAAGGATCCCCGTATCGGCCTTGACTTCCCCCGAGGAACCGAATGCGCCCGACACTTCAAGCGCTTGATGATCGGGTTTCTGCAGAAACAATCTCACCGAACCATCCTGTGCCGCGACAAACACCCCGAAATGCGCTGCCGTGTCTTCCAAGGCATTGAAGGCCACGCCGCGAACACCACGAAGTTCGTTCGCGCGGATAGCGCGGTGGTCGAAAACCAGCAGTACATCTCCGGAGAGGACCATCATTCCCGCGGAAAGGTCTCCTGCGCAACCGGCTACTGCCACGAACAACTGGTCAAAAGGAGTGATCGGCTGGCCTTCCGGGTCGAGCAGCGGGAGAACACCGAACGCTTTCCCCGTGGCCGCGAGATGAGGAACCCGCTTACTGTCCCCGCCCGAATGAATGATGAGAATCCGGGTTTTGCTCCATGCGGATTCGTCCGCGACTTCACCGCGGGCCGACTTGTCCTCGAAAATGGCCCGGAGAGCGTTCAGTGTCGCGCCTCCGCTCCCGATGCGTTGTCCGTCAGGGTCGGGAACCACGAGGAAGCGAGTGGAAGGCGGCAATTTGCCTCTCAGGCGCCGCCAGCCAAGCTCAGACTCGTACGCACGCGCCTGTCGCTCGTTGGCCGACGTGATGACACAATAATCCCACGCAGGGGCAAGCCCTTGGATTACCTTCTGGTACGCCGACCAGTTGGCGCGTACCGCGGCCTCGAACAGACGCGTTTCAGAATCAGCCATTTGTGCCCTCAGAAAGGCCGATCGCTCCGATTGGAGCGAATTGCCTCACCCCGAGAACCTGCAACAGGAAAAAAAACACGAAACGAGGGTTGTGCTTGAGATACCGTTTCCAGAGCCGGCGAGGTTCGGTTGCCAACCGAAACAACCATTCCATACCCATTTTCTGGACCAGGCGAGGCGCCTGAGGTTTCACGCCGGCGAGGAAATCAAACGCAGCACCGACGCCCACCATCACCGCAGGCAACCGACCGCGATGCTCGTGCATCCACCGTTCCTGTTTGGGACATCCCAGTCCGACAAACAAGACGCGAGCACCAGAATCCGTAATCTCCCTGACGATTGTTTCATCCTCATCCGGCGAAAGGGGGTGGAACGGCGGGGCGTATGCGTAGGTGATCACCAGGTGCGGGAAACGCTCCCGGACAATCGACACGAGTCGGTCGAGCGCTGCCTGAGTTCCACCGCCGAAGAAGCCGACCGGTATCCTGTGATCAGCCGCCTTTTTGAGAAGTTGTGGTGTGAGTTCCGGACCGTACACGCGTGTAACACCCTTTATTCCCAACCACCTGAGTGCCCAGACAAGAGGCACGCCGTCTGGCGTAACCAGGTCGGCGCTGTTGACCACGTGTTGGTACGCAGGCGAGTCGTGCCCTTCCATTACCATGTGCACGGTGCTTACGCAGACGTACCGCGATTCACCCTCCCGTGCCCACGAAATGCACCGATCGACGGCATCTTCGTAGCTTGTCGCATCAACTCGTGTTCCCACAATGAAGCGGCTTTCGAGGGCCTTTTGCGGCATTTGTGCAAGCCGGGTTGTCGACTGTGCGTTCATTGGCGCGCGTGAAGTTTTGAGAAAAGAAAACGAGGAATACGAACGAATTCGTATCGCAAAATATACGACGAGATACGACCATCGACGGTGACAAAACACACAAAACGCGGGGAGAGATAGTTAGAGTTGTTCTTGTCGCTGCAGTTTCAGAAATTCAATCGATGGTTCGACTTTTGCGATTGGAGCGCGTGCACCATGCGGACATGGCGACACAGATTTCTGCTGGTATCCATGATCGTAATCGCGGCATGGTTGCCAGCGGCCGCAGTGTACCTTCCTCTCGACAACCGCGCCTACGAAGATATTGACGCGCTTGCCCTGCGTGGGTACCGCGTCGTGCCGGCGACAACGATCAAGCCGTATTCGCGAAAAACGGTTGCACAAGGCCTTTCACATCTCTCGGACCGCCGGGCTGATATGAGCGCCGCGGAACGGGAGATGTACGATCGCTTGCTGGCGGAATTTGCGGATAACATCGCCGATGAAGCGGCAAGTCCCGGCCCGTCATCCGGGGATCGTTGGTGGCTCAAGGCGGATGTTAACCCACGGGCGATGGCGCAAACCACTAACGAACGAACAGACCTGCCACGCGCCCGTCGCGTGCCGGCTACGAGACGCACTCTGAATGACAGGGCGCGCCTGATTGGAACGCTTGACCTGACGTTCCGGCTTACGCGCAACCTGAGCACGTTCCAGCGGCTGGAAATGGATACGGATGGGCTTTGGGACAATGACTTCCGCGGGCATCGCGTGTACGGTGAAGACTGGGGGATGTTCAATGCCACAGGTCAGCTCGAGGAAGCGTACATCACGTACGACAACGATTGGGGAAGCGTAGGGTTCGGCCGAATTCAGCGGATGTGGGGACCGGAACGGCAGGGATCAATCTTTCTCTCTGACAATTCCCCGGCGATGGACATGCTATCGGCGGACGTGCACCTCAACTGGTTGCATTTTGCTTCGATTACCGCGGAGTTGGAGCCGGAGCAGGATGCGTCGGGAACTCCGATCAGTCGGTACTACGCAGGTCACCGCCTTGTGCTGACCCCGTTCCGTTGGGCGGAAATTGGCCTTTCGGAATCCGTCATATATGGAGGCACGAACCAGGGCTTCTCGCTTCGATGGTCCAACCCGTTCGTGTTCCTGTACGGCGAAGAAGTAAACATCAGCCCGGCCAACGAGAATCTCCTTGTAGGTGCCGACATTTCCTTGCGCCCGGTCCGGAACACGGAGTTCTACGGGGCATTTCTCATCGATGATGTCTCGATTGACAAGCCGAAGTTGGCGCCAGATCGAATCGCATGGTCTGCAGGTGCACGCTGGGAAGCGCCGTTCGGCATTGACAGGCTGGGTGCCGGTGCAGAATACGTGAGGCTGTCGCGTTGGGTGTACAACTACGCGCGCATCGCTCCGTGGCGCCATTATGTGAACAAAAACGCAGTACTGGGGAGCTTTCTCGGGCCCGATGGCGATGCGCTGTTCCTTGAGGGACGCTGGGTAACGCAAAACGGGACTGCCATCAAAGGGCTCCTTGCGCATCGGAGACAGGGTGAGACGCGGTACAACACGCCGACGCCCAACTACCTGCCCAGCGACTACCGTTACCCGTGCGAACCCTTCCCGTTCGGCATCGTGGAAAAGCGCACGTCCCTTGAGGCGATTGTCGAGTTCCCCCCAGTCTACGGTGCCAGCGTTGCTGGCGCTCTTTCTGGAAGTACGACTCTGAACAGGGACAACAAAAAAGCCCCTCGCCACTGGGGCTGGGGGCTGCGCCTCGATCTTGACTGGCACATACCTGTGCGATGGTGACTCCCCTCAAAGACTCACGCGCACGCCGCCGGTCAATCCGGGCCAGACTCGTACATACCTGCCTCGCACCGTCCCTTTGTACAGGCTCCATGGAGCAAGCGCTGCCCCGGTTCCGGTGTCCGAAACGAACAGGCTCACCCTGCCTCCGGCGAACAGGTCCAGGTGCCGGTTCACCGGTATTCCCAGAATGAACCGCAGCGCCAAAACCGCTCCCTCGCCACCGGAATCTGCGGCGAAATTGCCGTACGTGATCGCGTCAATATCGCAGTAATGCCGTGTCTTCTGGAAGTGCAACCCCACCCCCAACCCTACTGCCTGGGTCTGTGGCGCGGCGAGAATTCGTCCCCCCAGAGCGACGATTCCGTGAGTGTGCAGGCTTCCTGTGGTCAATTCGACGTAACTTCCTGCACTCTCGTCGACAACGAAACCTACCTTGACCGGAACACCTTCCACGCAGTTGATCAGGCCCACCGGGTACCCTTCCGCCCGCTTGGATCGGTTCACAAATCCCACCTGAAGCCCAAAGACGGAATCCGCCGCGGTGAACATGCCGAACTGCGCACCGCGCACCTGAGGAGCCACCGCGAAAATGCCGGCTGCCTGGATACCTTCAACGGTACCCCCCGCGATGGAACCGATACCGGCGAACTGCACGCCCTCAACGCCGCCACCCGAAATACTCATAATTCCGCTTGTTTGAGCGCCGATGGTACCGGCGCCGGAAATGCCGATGACATAACTGCCCTGAAACCCTTCCACACTCCGCCCTGCAATAGCGAAGATACCTGCCGTCTGGGACCCTCGCACGTCGTTGCCTGTGATGCAGCCGATGAGCGAAGCCTGTGTTCCGACGAGGTTCTTTCCCGCGATGTTGACTATTCCCGCTCCTTGGATTCCCCGGACGGTTTGCCCGGCCACATTCACGATTCCGGCAGATTGTATGCCTCTCACGTTCCCGCCTGCTACGTTGACTATACCGGCAACTTGGAGCCCGCGGGCGTAGGACTCCTGAACGTTCGTGATGCCGCCGATTTCCACCCCGCGCAACGCGAAATGCTTCCCCACCAGGAGGTTAATGGAGAGGTTTGTTACCGGTTTGCTGTGTCCGTACGTGGTCGAAACACGGGGGATCAGCGAGAAGGTTACGGAGTGATACGTGCAGCCGCTGTCGCCCGGCAAACCTTGTTCCGCGCACGTCGCCCGCGCGAAGCCGAACAAAAGGAATGCCAACATCGTGCGGACCCAGATCCGGGCCGCGGGATTTCTCGTCATCGGGGTGCCCTTCCAGAACCGATGCGCGCGACCTCGGTTTCCCCCTGTCCCGCGTAGTCAATCGCCTCGGCCAGTATTCGGGCGGTTTCCTGGTCAGCATGGAACCCCATGCTGTTCTCCGCCGCAACGAAATCCAGTCTCCACTGCGCCTTCCGGTGCATATCGCGCGGCTTTGTCAGTTGCTCGTCGCTGGCCCCTCGTTCCTGCGCCGCCCTGATCGCAAGGACGAGTGCGAGCGTGGCATTCTCTGCACGCGTCATCAGCGCGCTCGTCCGATCTTGAATCGTAATTGCACGTGCAAGCAATTCAGTTTCCGGCGCGCGGTGGCAGCCCTGACAGGCCCGATTGATTCCAAGGAGCGGGCTCCGGACCTGGTGGTCACTGATCTTCACTGCCCCTACGCGGATATACGGCATATGGCAATCAGCGCAGGTTACCCCTGCACGCGCATGGATTCCCTGGCTCCACGTTTCAAATTCCGGATGTTGGGCCTTCAACACCGGTGCACCCGAAGTCGCGTGTGTCCAGTCTTTCCAACCCACCGAATCGTAATACGCTTCGATATGTTCGACCCGGAGGCCGTTGTGCCAGGGATATGTGAGCTGAGTATTCGGGGGTTTGAAGTAGTATTCAACGTGGCACTGCCCACACACGAAGGCGCGCATCTCCTGATGAGATGCCAGAGTGTTTGCGTCATACGGTTTGCTGCGGTCGCCTCTTCGCCAGCGTTCTATGCTGGGCAGATGTGGCAGGGAGACTCCGGACTCGGCAAGGCGCTGAATTCCGACGAGAAACCCCGGGCGCGTAACGCGAAGCTGCATGGTCGCCGGGTTGTGGCAATCCAGGCACGTAACCGGGTGCTTGACGAGTTGCGTTGCCTCAGAGTAAGGCATAGCGTTGACCAGTTCGAACCCCGCCATGATTGCGTCCGCCCGATGAGCATCGTCATCGGGTACGCCACCCTGCGACACCCCGACTTTCTTGTAGGCGGGAATGACGGAAGCATGACACTGAACACACGCGCCGGGTTGCGGTTTTTTCGTGACGCGCTCCGTCTGTCGTTGGTCGGAAAGCATATACGCATGCCCGCGTTCCTCGCGGTAGTCAATGCCGAAAGCGTATCCCCGAAAAAGTTCTCGCCACACAGGAAATGCGTCCAGTTTCTGAAAAGCCTCGCTGCCGCCGTATTTGGTTCGCACCGTATCGACGGTCCGCAAATACGTGTCGTACTGGTTTGGAAAGTTCTTTCCCCATACTGACGGGTCTTCGGTGTCTTCATTGAGCTCAACCACACGGAAAAAAACCTGTCGTGCCTCGTACTTCCTCTGGGAAATGTTCTCCAAGAGGAGCAGCACCCCGGCAGTTCCGAGCGCAAGGACAAGTACGACAAGCCCGTACAGCACAAGTCGCCTTCCGGCAGTGGAAGAGAAGAAGCCGCTCATGACATCCCTCACTGACTGGGGTTACAGAAGCTTATCGACTCGGCCCATGGCCTACAGAATCGTGGCAACGGACGCAGCGATCGCGAGTTTTCGGATGGTTCCACGTGATAGCGTCTGTGATGTCGGCGTGGCAGCGCACGCAATTGCTCTGGAGCAGGAGCGAACTGGATTCGCGGATCTGGATGGGCTCGTGGAAATTCTGGAAAGTGAAGGCTACGGAGTGGTGGAACCCGTTTTCTGCCTTCGTGAGCCATTTTGAGACGGGCCCATGCGCGACATGGCAGTCATTGCAGGTAGCCACGGCATGATGAGAGGACTTCTCCCACCCGTCGAACTGCTCGCGCATTATGTGGCAGTTGACACAGGCTTGCGGGTCGTCGAGGAGATACGACGCACCTCTGGCATATACCAGAGTGTACGCCCCCGCCCCGATACCTATTCCGAGCAATACGACTGCAAAGACAGACATCCAGCGAGCAGTGCGCGTGTAATCCATACCTGCATCCGAAGGGTTGCGGACACACCGAGCGGGTACGCAGGTCGTCCTGGTGAAATGACGAATGTCAACCGATCTGCCCGTTCTGGATCAACTGTTGCAACAGGCTGTACACCGTGTACTCGTTGCGAGGAATTTCCTCTACGATCTGCCTCACGCTGAGACCGTTTCCGACCGCTCTCCAGACGACTTCCGCCAGCGCTTTCGTCTCGTCATCCTGCCACTCAAACGTGCTGGAAGTCTGTCGGTACACTTTGTCCGGGTCGGTAATGACCTCCGATTTGATCGCACTCAACTCGTCCTGCAATCGTGCGGCTTCCATCAGAAGGCTCATGCCGGGGATATCGATTTCCGCCGTTTCGGCAGCCGGGTCAACGTCCTCCTTGAAGAAGAAGTTGCCGCGTTTCAGCTCCCTCAGGAAAAGCTGGTAGAATGCTTCCTCCCCCGTCAAAGCTCCCACCGAGGCTCGTTTGACGTGTCCCTGGTCGATGAACAACTCGGCAACTGGTTGCTGCTTGTCATCGCTCACGAAGAGTATGCCGGTGCGCTGGTCGGTGCTGAGCAGAGTCTGAATGACGGTTGCGAGGTCGAAGTACTCCAGATTGCCCTCAAGTTGCCGCTGTTTCTGCTCGTGCGTGCGGAGCGTGGTTACTGTGCCTTCCAGCTTGTGGGCATACATTTCGCACATGCGAAGTGCGATCTCCGGAACAAGCTCCATGCATTCGAGGAGTTGATCGCGTGTCAGGAAAAAGATCTCCCCGCCGCCGGGGGCCCGGCCGTTCGAACGGTGCGGGGATCTTGTAATAATGCGCATCTCGCCGATTGTCTCAGAATCGGTGAAATAGGCGACAGTCTTCAGGGCCCCGTCAACAACCCTGCTTATTTCGACCACGCCTTTTTTTATCACCCAGAGGGTGTCTGCGGGTTTGCCTGTTTCGAAAACAACGTACCCCTTCGGCACCGTCTTCACCTCACCCTTGTGAAGCAGCACCCGTAACGCATCGTCGCTCAATGACCCGAATACGGTCGTTCGCTTGAGAAACTCGAAATCGCTCGGTGGATACGCCGGAATGTCTTTTCCTATCTGCACACTGGCACGCGCGCCCCGCCCTGCGGCGATCCCTCCGCCTTCTTCCAGCGCCTGCACGCGTTTGTCCATATCGTGCACCAGGCGCGACAGGAGGATGTTGATCCGCCGCTGGTCCTGAACGATGAGGCCCAGGGATTCGAGCACAGCACCAACCTGATCGTCCGCTGGGTTTTCCCCTTGAGTCGCCATGGTGTACTTCCTCCGTGACGTTTCCGTGTACGTCGGGTTCTGAACTGACCGGTGCGAGAACCTCCCTTTTCTGCAATCCAGAGCCAACAATACAAAAACAGCCACCGGGATCAAAGTGCGGCGGTCCAGACTCGGGAAAGGTCTGACGCGGGTCTGTGGCGGATTGCCCCGATGCGCGCGGGGAACGATTTTTAGGTTCGCACGTATTCGCCTTTACAAGTTGCAGTCAACCGGAGCAAGCATACCTATGGCGTCTGCATTGATCGAGCCTCGCGTGTTGAGAGGATTCCGCGACTATCTCCCTGAAGAAATGATCCCCCGTCAACGCATGATCAACACCATCACGGCGGTGTTCGAACGGCACGGTTTTGCGCCACTCGGCACTCCCGCGCTTGAGTACTCTGAGGTACTCCTCGGTAAATACGGTGCAGATGCCGAGAAGCTCCTCTTCCGCTTCACCGACAACGGCGGGCGAGACGTAAGCCTGAGGTATGACCTGACGCTCTCCTTGGCTCGCGTGGCGGCGCAGTACGGTAACCTGCCCGTGCCTTTCAAGCGGTATCAGATAGCCCCGGTCTGGCGCGCGGAACGCCCCGGTCATGGTCGCTTCAGGGAGTTCTATCAATGCGACGTGGACATCGTCGGTGCAGCCGGTCCGCTCGCGGAATACGAGTGCATTCAGGTTGATTACGACGTAATGACGGCGCTCGGTATCGAGAAATTCTCCATCCATGTCTCCAACAGGAAATTGCTGGAAGGGCTCTCGTCGAAACTCGGGGTTTCCGATAGCGCGCAGAGTCGCGCCATTGCCCGTACCATTGACAAATTGCCCTCGCAGGGGGAGGGAGCAGTTCGTGCCCTCCTGTTTTCGGATGCGGGACTGAATTCGGAACAGATCGGGATCGTATTCGAGTATCTCTCGCTGAAAGGAAGCAACGAGGCTATTTTGGCTCAACTGCGAGAGTTCTTCGCGAATACCCCGGAAGCGCATTCCGGCATTGAGTCCCTCGAGGCGATAATCCGCTGCGCCAGCGCAGCCGGAATACCGGAGAGCACCATCGAACTGGACCTGAGCATAGCCCGTGGGCTTGATTACTACACGGGCACCGTGTATGAGACGTTCTTGCTCGATCTCCCCGCCTTGGGGAGCGTCATGAGCGGCGGGCGTTATGATGGCCTCGTCGCGATCTTCACGGGCCAGGACGTCCCGGCCGTCGGAATTTCAGTCGGAATTGACCGCCTCTTCTCAGGGCTCCAGGAGACTGGCAGAATTCCTCAGGCGGCAACGGTTTCGCAGGTGCTGGTTACGGTATTCAACGAGTCCACAACACCGCAATCTCTGCAGGCTGCGACCCGGCTCCGTTCCCTCGGTGTGGCGGCAGAGGTGGCGGTCGAAGGGGGAGCACTGCGCAGGCAACTCAAATACGCGAACAAGCAGCACATACCCTTTGCGCTGATAATCGGCCCTGACGAAGCGGAAAACGGGACAATGACGCTCCGGGACATGGAAAGTGGCGAGCAGGAATCCTTTTCGACCGTCGAAGCCGTCGCAGCTCGTGTTCTCGAACAGCGCGACGATCATCTCTCCTGACGGAGTTCCTCCATGCCACGCGGCCAATACTGCGGTACCGAGCGAATCCAAAGACTGGATCGTGTGACCGGGATTCCGGTGGTCCAGGTCACCAGCATGTTCACCCCAAGTGTGCACATGCACTATGAAACGGTTACGTTCACACCGGACAACAGCTGGATGATCTTCCTTTCTGCCCGTTCCACCGGAACCGGCGCGCCGATGAACCTTGTCCGTGCGAGTTCGGACGGAAAAGATATAGTGCAGCTATCCGGGGATTCCGCGGTATCGAATGTTGTCATGGCGGAGGACGGGTCGGCGGCGTTTTACATGCAGGACGGCGCCGTCCACAGGACGGAAATCCGAACCGCGAAAGACGAGATCGTAGTGCCGCTGCGGACCGGAGAGTTCCGTCCCCACGGCGCAACGCATGGAATGCTCTCGATGGGGCGTTATTACTTCGCGGAACTAAGGAGCAATTCGTGCGCCGGCATCGGGAGATGGGACCTGGAAACGGGGCAATTCACCGAAGTGATCCGGTGCGACAACACCGGCCACCTGAAAGCGAACCCGGCCGGACCGGAAATCAGTTTCAATGTGTATGAGTACCGAGAGGGAACAAACGAAAAGGGCACACGCAACTTCGTGAAAACCGAGGAATACCGCCACGCTGAATCACTGGAGAGAATCGAAGTAACGTTTCCCAAAGGGCGGCACGGAATTGCGCATTCGTACTGGCTCGGAGGAACGGGCAGATATCAGGGAACACTGCAATGGCCGGAGCGCGGCATCGCGATAATGGAACGGGATGCGCCTGAACCTGAGATCATTCCTTCCCCGGGCCCCTATTTCTGGCATTCGGGCTCATCGTATGACGGGGACTGGATCATCGCGGATACGAACTTCCCGTACGAAGGGATCTGGCTTGTCAACGTGACCACGGGCAAAAAAGAGCTGCTTTGCCGGCCTCCTCTGCCAGATGGCGCGGACAAGGTGGACAAGCCACTCGCCCACCCTCACCCCAATCTTTCGCACGATGGTTCGCGTGCCGTGTTCACATTTTCCGATGACCGGTCCATACCGCAGGTGTTTGTTGTGGAAATCCCGGGAGACGTGCGCAGACGCCTCGGCACCAGGAATGGTGCGACGAGAGAAGGTGGAATGGAATCCCAGGTCGGTTTCTGACGTGGGGAACGACAGTGTCAGAAAAAGGAAGTGATATCCCAAATGGACGACCTTCAGTTGTTTGACGATCTTCAGCCGAAGCTCGAACAGGTGAGAACGGAACTCGCGAACGTCATCGTCGGGCAGAAAACAGTGATTGACCACCTCCTCATTGGTCTGCTTTCTGGCGGGCATTGCCTGATTGTTGGCGTGCCGGGTCTCGCGAAAACTCTGATGGTTCGTTCATTTGCACAGGCTCTTGACCTTGCGTTCAATCGCGTGCAATTCACTCCGGATCTGATGCCCTCGGACATCACTGGCAGCGAAATCTTGGACGAAACTGCTGGATCAGGCCAGAGGAGTTTCCGGTTCGTGCGCGGTCCGGTGTTCACAAACGTGCTCCTCGCAGACGAGATCAATCGCGCTCCGCCGCGAACGCAGTCAGCGCTTCTCGAAGCCATGCAGGAACATCATGTGACAAGTAGCGGGCAGACGCACAAGCTCGCAGAG
>JAKPPK010000075.1 GCA_029547385.1 Candidatus Latescibacterota bacterium | reverse complement strand
CGAAGGTCACGCCGAAACGAGGGGTTGAGCCGGGCAGGCCGAGCAACCCCCTGTCCCGGGTCAATACGAGCCTGTTTTCGTTGCGAGCCCGTTCCATAAGGTCCGCGTCGGAAATCCATGACTGATATGAGACATCGGCGCCGAGTAACCTCAACCAGGTGGCAAGGCGCCCGAGCATCATATCTGCAGCGCAAGGCGGTAGAGGGGGCAAATGTAGTGCTTCAGTCATGATTGTCTCTCACACTGCGGTTGGAACCCGCAACAGGCTCGAGGTACCCTTTTGTTGCACATGTCGCTCTGCGGCCTGTCGGGACGGTTGCCAATTCGAGCACTTCCTCTGTTTTTGTTCACCTTGAGACTTGACTGATGAAAGAATGGGACCGGCGGATCGCGCACCCGATTACAGGGCAAGAAAACCCGGCATACCTGCACGGGGTGATTGTTCCGATGTTCACGCCCTGCAACTCGAACGGGACTCTGGACGAACGGGGTATCCGTTCCTATGTGAATTACCTGGTTTCAAACGGAAGCGTGAGCGCGCTGTTTGCGCGAAGTGGACTCGGCCGCATGTACACGTTCTCCGTGAATGACGTCCGGCGTCTTGCGGACATTGTGATTGACGAAGTTGCCGATCGACTGCCGGTGTTCGTCGGTTGCTCCGGCGAGTTGTCAGCTGATAGTCCGGAGCGACCGGACGCGCACACGTATCTTCGTCAGAGTATCGAACTGTGTCAATACGTGCAACGGAAAGGAGCAACAGCCGCCGTTCTCGTATTGCCTGTGGCCCTTGTCCCCCATCGCGAGGAATTGCCGGCCGAGGTGGTCCTGGAATATTTCCGGCGTGTGGAGGCGGAAACGGATATCCCGCTCATCATTTACCAGCCGCCGGAAACGACCCGCCGTTTCCGGGCAACTCCGTCGCTGATTGAGGAAGTCTCGCGC
Source organism: Candidatus Latescibacterota bacterium (assembly GCA_029547385.1). Classification (GTDB taxonomy): domain Bacteria; phylum Latescibacterota; class MWCZ01; order MWCZ01; family MWCZ01; genus MWCZ01. Next base: position 5,054 of record JAKPPK010000075.1, on the reverse strand, counting down.
AGCGGACAGGTTGTGGGGATGAAGATTTCAACGAGCAGGATGGACGTTTTTCTGAGTTGCAGTAAGGCAGCGCAGAACGCGAATTTCGCGCTCATCGCGGGTGATGAAACGGTGTTCCTGTTCACTATCCTCGTTGGTGGAACGGGCGTGATCGGGCAAGGATGCACAACCCATCCAGAAATACTGAAAGCGGTGTATGAGAGAGCGATGGCGTTTGACTTGGCTGGTGCTTCAAAAGCGGCCCTGGACACCTTTGCCGCAGTAAACGCGGCGCCTGGCGAGACCCTCGACGGTGTGGTCTTCCGGTACCTCCAGAGGCAAGGGGTGACCGTACAGCTTTATTCAAGGGATGGGGGCCGTCCACCTTCGGAGGAAATAAGCGCACGCTTTGCCTCCAGTCTGGACGCAGTGAGGTCCGGGTACCGAGATTCAATGGTCCGTTAGTGTAGTTTTCCGATTCAAGGGAGCCTGTTGTGATGAAGAGATGGACTGATCCCGTTGTGCAACCGTACACCGGTCGCGTGATTCCTGCCTACCTCCACGGGGTGATTACCCCGATGTTCACGCCGTGCAATCCGGACGGATCGTTCGATGAAAAGGGTATCCGTGCGTTCGTGGATTACCTCATCGGAACCGGTTGTATCACCACCCTGTTCGCACGTTCAGGATTGGGAAGGATGTACTCGTTTTCGTATGACGATGTGAAGTGGTTTGCGGACGTCGTTCTCGATCAAGCGGCAGGGCGTATTCCCGTTATGATCGGGACGACGGGTATCTGGGGTCGAGATTTCCATCACCGTCCGGGGAATGAGATTTTCACTCGTCAGAGCATAGAGCTTTCACAGTACGTTCAAAAAAAAGGCGCGGTGGCTGCGGTGCTTGTCCTTCCTATGGCGCTGCAACCTGAGGAAGGACGTCCTCTGGCGGACACGATTTTTGCGTATTACGAAGCAGTCGCACGAGAGGTAGACCTCCCGATCATCCTCTACCAGCAACCGGGTTTGCTGGAGGAGTACTGTATGACTCCTCCACTGTTGGAACGCCTTCTGACCATCAAGAACATCGCGGGCATGAAGTACTCGACTGGCGACATGGTGAAGTTCAGCGGTTTGACGATGGTTGCCCGGAATACCGATTTCGCCTTTATCGCCGGGGATGAACTTGCGTTCTTCTTCGCCATGATGCTTGGAGCGAGCGGGGTTATCGGTCAGGGTTGCGACGTGAACCCGGAGACACTGCGCGCAGTATACGACAGAATGATGGCCCGTGATTTCGCGGGCGCACTTGAAGCTCACTATGACTGCATACGGGCGGGGCAGATCTCAGAGGGGTACGATTGCGTCATCAGCGGGTTCCGGTACGTGGCGGCCAAAGGCGTCAGGGTGCAACCGTTTACTCGCGGACACGGTGTTTCCGATTATCAGGTGCAGCAACCGGTGGTTCCGGATGACTGGATGGCGAGTTTCTCGCGCGAAATGGACGCCCTTCGTCGGAAATACCCCCCGGTTAACCCCTGGGCGTAGGTTTGGTCGTGACAAGGAAGGCGCTGATCCAAGCGCCTTCCTTTGTTCCTCGCCACCCTATGCCTTCAGTTCGCCGATGAGCGATCGCACTGAAGCAATGTCCTCCTGGATGCAGAAATCCCTGAGCTCAGAGATCACTCTCGGCGCGACCCACGGGTCGACGAAGTTCCCGGTGCCGATCTGAACGGCGGAAGCCCCGGCGAGCATGAATTCCACGACGTCAGTACCCGTCATGATCCCCCCGATGCCAATTACCGGTATGCGTACAGACCTGCTGGTTTTCCACACCATTGCCAGAGCGACCGGCTTCACTGCGGGACCGGACAAGCCTCCCGTCACGTTGCCAAGTACCGGTTTCCTCGTTCTCGCGTCAATCGCCATTCCCCGGATCGTGTTGATGAGGGAAACCGCGTCTCCACCTCCCTGCTCCACGCCGCGCGCGATTTCCGCGATATCCATGACGTTGGGACTGAGCTTTGCAATGACCGGCAAGGCGCACTCTTGTTTCACGCGTCGAACGAGTTGCTCCACCAGGGACGGCGCAGTGCCAAAATCGAGCCCGTGGGACACGTTGGGGCAGGACACGTTGAGTTCGACTGCAGACACACCTTTTTCCCGGGCCACACGTGCCGCGAGTCTGACATACCCTTCCGCGGTTTCGCCCGCGACGTTGACGATCACCGGGCAAGCAGCCTGGCGAAGCTCGGGAAGCGCATCCCGCAGAAACGCATCCACGCCGGGATTCGGCAATCCGATGGAATTCAGCATCCCACCAACCGTTTCACACACTCGCGGAGGCGGATTGCCTGCCCGCGGCAGCTCAGTGATTGTCTTGGAGACAATTCCACCCAGAAGCGAGAGGTCGTACAATCGCGCCATCTCGCGACCGTAGGCAAATGTCCCCGACGCGACGAGAACAGGATTGGCGAGGTCAAGAGCACCTACTGACGTACGAAGGTCCGGGCTCAACGTCGTGCCTGTCATCGGTATCGATCTCACGGAGTCAACCTGCTGCTTCTTTCAGATTATACGGATCAAGTTCGGTCTCTCCCAGCCTCTCGGGTGCTTCCAAAGGCGTTGGAGCGTCGGTGGCTAACCTTTAGCTTCATGTTCGGGCGGCGAGTAACCGATTTGCGGGGAGTAATGTGGACTCGTCAACCGAAAACGATGAGTCCGGAAGGAAGGCAAATGGACGCGAAAAAGAAAGCACGGGTATTCGTTCAGACGGCGGCGGCACCTCTGAGCGAACTCGACCGCTGGGTGCAAGTCGGCGAAGAAGAAGCCCGTGCGGTGTACGAAATGACGTTGCAAAACGAGCTGTCCGGGGGAACGGAACAGGTTCGCGCGTTTGAGAATGAGTTCAGGGAATTCACCGGCCTCAAACACGCGATATCCGTGATCAACGGCACCGCTGCAATCTGGAGCGCGATGTACGGTTGTTATGTGGGTCCGGGAGATGAGGTGATCTGCCCGGTTTATACGTGGCTCTGCAGTATCACTCCTGCGCCGATGCTGGGTGCGAGGCCCGTGTTCTGCGACGTGTCACCCCACACACTCCTCATGGACCCCGAAGATGTGAAAAAGAAAATCACATCCCGCACGAGAGCCATTGTTGCGGTGCATTTGTGGGGAATGGTCTGCGACATGCAGGCTCTGGGTGCGATAAGTCAGGAAACCGGAATCCCGATTATCGAGGATTGCTCACACGCGCACGGTGCTTTGTACGGGGGACGGGTGGTGGGGGCGATTGGGAAAGTCGGTACATGGAGCATGCAGGGTTCGAAGGCGGTGAGCGCCGGCGAAGGAGGAGTGCTCGCGACGGACGACGACGAGGTGTTTGACCGAGCATGCATGATCGGACAGGTGAATCGCGCGGCAGGTCTGGATCTCGTTTCGGCCAAATATCAGAAATATCAGCCGCTGGGGCTGGGTATCAAATTCCGTGCGCACCCGCTCGGGATTGGGATTGCGAGGGTCCAGTTGCGCAAACTCGGGCTTCTGAACGCAGGCAGAGGCGGGTACATCGAAGCAGTTGAAAGGGCACTGAAGGAGATTCCGGGACTCGATCCGGTCACGTTAACCGACGGCACGAAACGAGGCGGTTACTACGGTTTCCCGACGATTTTCCGCGCAGAACAAGTTCCGGGGGTAACGCGGGACCAGTATGTGAATGCGCTACGCGCGCAGGGTGTACCCGCCTCTTCAAGTCCTTACGACCTCCTGCATCGCCTCCCGTATTTTGCCGAAGGGATGGACGTGTTCGGATTCGGGCGCGGCGTTATGTGTGAAGGGTACAGAGGGTATAAAGAAGGGGATTTCCCCGGAGCGGAGGAAATGCACAGGAACGTCGTCTTTCTGCCGGTTCTGACTGACCCCGTAGAAGGCGCAACGGAGGAAATCATACGCCGCATCCGCAAGGGGGTTGAGTCCCTTGGATTCTAAGGACCATGCCGCAACGCCTCCAAGGAGCGAAGACAGCTGGATCGTGTTCTCGTCACGAAGGACGGAGTACGCGTGTGCCGAGATAGGTTTTGTACGACCCGACGGCACCGGCCTCCATTTCCCGCACCTCGACATTGAAGGCCAGGTGAGCTGGCACGCCGGTCCTGCGTTCGCTGGTGGTGACCGCATAATCCTGCACAGCGTCGAGAACTCCGAGACGTGGAAACACCGGTCACGATCCAATCTGTGGATATACCAGATTTCCAGTGGCGAACTGACGGCTTTGCCGCTGAAACACCGGCCCGCCGATTTCATGCCGCCAGCGCTTCTGCTGCCGGGCGATGAACGCATAGTGGTCAATCCGGTCATCCAGGGCAATCAGTGCGTAGTCACCATGAACCTGGACGGCAGTGACCCGGTTCATGTCACGAAACCGGAGGACGGCTTCGCGTATGGAATCGCGCTCTCCCCGGACTGCAGCATGCTGGCGTTCCATATTGCGGGGCCGCCCAACTACTTTGCGTGCGTCGCCGACATCGACGGAGCAAACCGGCGAGTCGTCGCACGGGACCCTGACGTGCTTTTCTTCGCTCCGATGTGGTCCAGAAACGGCGACTGGCTCGTATGTGAAGGGTGTTTCAGTGGGAAAGACCCCGAGCATTTTGCGGCGGACCTTTACCTCGTACGACCGGACGGCAGGGAATTGCGCCCGGTAACGTCTGGCCAGAGCCACTGGTTTGCGGCGGCATATGGCGACGAGAAAAGTCGGAGTGGCGGATCCAACGTCTCGCGTTGGTCGCCAAATGAGGACGTGGTTTCGTACACGCGTTTGGCCCCGGGTTCCCGGACGGCGTGGAAGCACATTGAACAGCCGCAAGAAGACGACCATTTCAATCGAGCGTACGCGCCAGAGGAGGCTCGGGGCGGAACCCAGCTGTGCGCCCTCAATCCGTTCGAGCGGGCGTGCCGGCCCCTCACGGAAGTGAGGGAAGGCGTGTGGGACATGCGGGCGGCGTGGTCGTCCGACGGTGCGTTGATCGCGTTTTGTCGCGCACATGTCGGGCAACCGCCAGGGCTCTGGGTTATGAG
>JAKPPK010000054.1 GCA_029547385.1 Candidatus Latescibacterota bacterium | reverse complement strand
TTTCTTGTACCGTTGCAGCAGCCGTACGTGGCCGGGCTTCATCGGCACGAGAATACGTGGGTGTACGTGAATTGCGGGGCAGGATACTGGGGCCCTCCACTTCGGCTCGGCGTGCCTTCCGAAATCACACTCATCCGCCTGATCGGACGCGCGAACGCCTGATTTCGCTTCATCCGGAGGCGTTCTATTCCGAAAAGCCGATCGAATAAAGGGTCGCGTTGAGAAGTTCGAAGCGAAGCGTTATGGTCCTGCCGACAAAGGGGGCCAGCGTCCTCCCTTCGCCCCACGTCACAACGCAATCTGTCACATCCGCTGAAACCCTCCGACACGACTCGAGCGAAAAGCCTTCCACACCCACTACTTCCGCCCGAATCGAGCCACCTTCGGCATCAGCGGAGACGGTCAGATTCGGTTCCGAACAGGCGATCGAAGTCGTAACGAGTTCCCCTCTGTCCGGAGTCCCAACGGGGCGCCATCCGGCGAAACCATCCGGGCGGAGACGGGCAAGCCCCAGCCCGGTCTTGCGCCAGCTCATGTGGGTATCATTGCCACCGGCATAATAGAGAAGCACCTCCTTCTCCGTTATGATCGGGTATGCGGCGGCATAGATGCATCCGTGGTCCCACGAGCCTTCCTCTCCCCGCGGAATCAGGGGAGACCCTTCGGCAACACGGCTCCAGACTATTGTATCAGGGCTCCACGCAAGTTCGCAATCTACGCAGTCGCTCTCAGTGTCAAGCACGGCAGCAATCCCGAGGTAGCCACTCGAGCAGGGAAAGACGATCAACTCGTATATCTGCCGGTGCGGTGAATCCTCCGATGCCCGAAGTACTTCTTCCGCCCGTGTCCACGAAACGAAATCCGGGCTTTCCGTTCGAGCTACGATCCGCTGCCGGTCTTTCCATAACCGGGTGAACCCGACGTAACGCCGGGTACGTTTATCCCAGAACAGGTTATTGTGAGTATCACCGATTGCGCCGATATCGGGGCGCTCTCGCAGCGTCCATCGAAGACCATCTGGAGACGTTCCGGTCCCGACCGAGGTGAGCGATTTGTACCGACGCGCAGGATCGGATTCGAACCTGTCATAGTAGACACCAACGCCGTGAATGTCGCGCATGACGAGATTATTCGCAGTTGATCCTTCGAACTCGATAAGTCCGAGAGCCGGTTTTTCCCAGACAATACCGTCCCGACTCTGTGCGTAGCAGACCCCCATTTCTCGCTTTCCGGGACGGTAGGGAATTCGGCGCTTCTCTTCATCCGGCGTGTTGCTGGTCGCCTCGCACACGATGAAGGGGTTGTACCAGCATTCGAACAGCCCCTTTTCGCGCGACCAGTGCACGTTTGGATAGAGGTTGTCGAACCGCACTTCCCACGGCTGATCTTCGATCAGAAGAGGGTTTCTCGCGTCCTTCCGAACGCAACCCAAGACCAGGCGAAGGTTCTCCGTTCGTTCCACGAGACGTGGGTCAAGCAAGCAAAATGTTCGTTGCATAGCGCCTCCGTGAAGACCATCGCAAACGGGCCTGATCAATTCCCTCTGAGCTGTTCACCACAACGCATTTCTGCGCGTCAGATCAGCTTCAGCTCGACAGATGCCGGCGCCAGCCCGTCCGCCGAAGCAGTGATGCGTACGGTGCCCTTTTTCCGGGCTGAGCGGTACGCGATGCGTCCGACTCCATTTCGCGTTGAGACGCTCGTGTGGCCGTACAGGCCGAAAAATGTCCCGCCCCCTGCCACCGAGAACCGTACCTCGGCTTCCGCTGCCGGAACCGGAGTCCCGTGCGCGTCAACGACCGTCACAGTAACCGGTGTGATGTCTGTCCCGTTCGCGGGGAGGCTCTCGTCGAGCGTCTGTATAACCATTGCGGAGGGAGCTCCCGCCGTACGGCGCAAATCCCGGAGGTCCCCTGAAGGAGTGTGACCTACCGCAACGATTTCGCCGGGGGAATAGGGCACCTCCCATTCGAACCAGTACGCGTGCGGGTCCCGTGTTCTGCTCCCGAAGGACCGCCCGTTCACGAGCAGTTCGACCGATTCACAGTTGCTCAGCACGATCACCTTGCGGGGACTGCCCTCGGTGCCGGGGTACGTCCAGTGCTCGGCAATGCGCACAAACGGTTCTTTCGACCACCAGGCTCTGATCGCGTATGCCGCCGGTTTTGGAATTCTCCACGCGTCGAACACCCCCGATTTCTGTATGGGCCGTGAAACTGCGTATTCCGTACCGTAATCGTGCATACACCAGAGAGCGTTGCCCGCTATCCATTCCCGCTTCTCGAACTCCGCTATGTCATGCAGTATGCGCTCGATTTGCCAGATCTGGCTCTCTTCATCGGAAAAGAGTGTCCCATCGGGCTTTCTGCGCTCACCGGTATTCGCGTTCGTGTGTTCCGTATTGGAGAGCTTGATGCCCTTGAGAATCGCACGCAGGTCATCCAGATGCGGCACTTTGTAATTCAGACCAAGGACATCCGGCACGAATACCGTTCCGAGCTCAAGACCCTCTTCCGGTTCGTTGTCGGCATAGATGGTAGCCCGCCACGGGTCCGCCTGCTTCGCGGTCGCGTTCAGAGTACGGAACAGATCGCTGCTGCGGCCTTCGTTGAGGAGGCCCCAGAGGATGATTGACGGGTGGTGCCTGTCGCGCGCGATCATCTCGCGCATCATGGCGATGGCGTTTTCGGTGAACCTGCTTCCACCGATCCATTGCCACGAGGCAATCTCCTCCAGCACAATAACCCCCATCTCATCGCAGGCATCCAGAAACGCAGGATGCATGGGATAGTGGCTGCATCGCACGAAGTTCGCACCCATTTCTTTGATCAGCTTCACATCGTGCGCCTGGAAATTCGCCGGAAGTGCGTTTCCCAGACCGGCGAAGTCCTGATGCCGGTTCACACCGTGCAGTTTGAGGTGCCTGCCATTCAGGAAGAACCCTTTATCCGCGTCGAAACAGAACCATCTGAATCCAAAGCGGAGGGACTGAGCATCTGCTACTTCGTCCCCCTCCAGGAGTTTCACGTGGACTGAATACAGCGTCGGGTTATCCGGTGACCAGAGCTTCGGTTGCGATATCTGCGGCAGCGGGACGGTAACCAGACGCTCCGTGTGTGCGGCCACCACATAGTGCTGTCTCCCACGTGCGACGACGCGTCCGCCGGGAGATTTTACATCCACTACCACAGTGCCCGAAGCGGAGCGTTTTTGATCGTTCGCGACGCGGACGTTAAGGTGGATCGCGGCTGACTCTCGCGAGACCCGTGGCGTCGTGAGAACAATGCCGCGATCGGGAATGTGGAGAGGAGCCGTGATGGTGAGACCAATCTCACGGTAAATGCCACCGTAAAGGTTGTAATCGGGGAAATCCAGACCCGGCAGAACGTCGGGGTTGTGCTGATTCGTCACCCGGAGGGCGAGCACGTTTTCGCCGGCTCGTTTGAGGTACGGTGTCAGGTTCGTGCAGAAACCGGTATACCCTCCCATGAACTTTCCGACGTGTTTCCCGTTGACCCACACATCTGTTACCGAAAACACTCCCAGCGCGGTGAGCTCGACGCGCGCACCGGCGGGTGTTCGCGGCAGAATCCTGCGATACCAGGTTCCTCCGCGGTAGTAATCCGGGTACCCGGGTTCCGGCACGAACGTATCGGCGGCGTTGAACGAGTGAGGGACCGAAACCGTTTCCCACAGAGAATCATCAAAATCGGCTTTCCAGGCGTGTGAGCACTCATCCCGCAGGAATTTCCACCCGTGAGCCAGAGGCATCCAGTTCCGAACCATGTGTATCACCCCCATGCTGTCAACTGCATCTCGAAATCACGATTTCCGGCGCGGTGAGAAGCCCGTAGGGAAGGAACTTCTTCGGCGTTCCGAAAGGCGCGGTGTACAGATTTGTCGGCGCCCCCGTTCTGATTTCCTCATTCTCGACATAGTGCGCACCGAGGAGGTTACGCAACGTGTTTGCCACCTCTATCTCAATAACATTTGTGCCCGGCTTCACCGCCGAGGTAATGTCGCACTCATACGGGGGCCACAGCACGGTGGTGACGAACTGGCCGTTCACACTGACCCCCGCCGAACCGGCGAGGCCCGCCAGATCCACCACGACCCGCTGCGCATCCGAAAGCTCGAGCTCTACCTCAGCGCGATAGACAACTGTCCCCGCGTAGAATGGCAGACCGAGCTCGTGCCATGGACCGATTGGAACCGTCTGTGCCGCCTTTTCCACGGTGAAACTCACGTTGTCCCCGGTCCGGACGGCGAAATCCCCGAGAAGCCACGGGGTCTCGAATTCCGTTGCCTTTCCGTACGCAGCTTCGACGAAAAGCGTGTTCTCACCGGGGTTGAGCCCGGGCAGGGCGATTCGTTCGATAGCCGGGTCTATCACCCAGCCGAGGGTGTTCACGGGAACCGGTACGCCGTTAAATGCCAGACGCGGTCCGGTTCCAAGCTCGATGGCAAGTTCGCACGCCGAACGCGGTGGGTCGGTTTCCGAAACGCGCACCGGAAACCTGGCTGCGAAGGGCTTGTCGCCCGAGCCATTCTTCATCTGCGCGGCAAGGACGGTCTTTCTTGCGTCACCCACTGACAACAGGCGCGAAGCGCCGGACAAATCCTGAACGACACAGGCATCCAGAAGCAGAGCATTCGGGCCGGTTCGAGTTCCCGCCCACTCCGGAGTCAGGCGCCGTTCTTCGCTCCACGTAACCACGGGCGGGAGTTGCACCGCAGCTTCCATCGTTACGAAGGTACGCGCCTGTTTTGGATGCCATTTCACTGCCAGAGTGAGCGGTTGGCCCGCCGTACAGTGCGCCACGGGGTGTGTGGTGCCGTCGGCAACATTCCATTCCTCAACAGTGCCCGTCACCTGCGGAACGAACGTGACTTCCGTTTCCACCGTGCGGCGGGAGATGTTCGCGAGGAACACGATATCCCTGCCATCCCAGAGGCGGCGATGGACTTTGATCTGGGGAACGGGAGAACTGGTTTCCACGGTGCGGCACCCGAGCGCAGAAAGCACTTCCACCGCGGGCGCGTAGTCGAAGAAATCAACGCCCTCGGTAACTCGCCGGGCATGAGCGGAGAAGAAATCCAGCGCCTTCCGCGAGGACTTCCCATCCACAAAGCCGGGAGCCGACCCTACCAGAACGATCTGCCCTCCCTGCGCGGCAAAGGCTTCCAGAAGAGCAAGCGTCGACGAACGGATATTCAGCATCGGTTGCACCAGAACCGTCTCGTACGTCTGCTTTCCTACCTTGAACGCCCCATACTCCGCAACGCCGTGTGCGGCCAGAATCTCTTCGTCGCCGTATTCGAAATCAATTTGCGCGTCCAGCAGAGCAACGCCCAGCAAGGAAAAATGCTTGTCGATCATCTCGTACGGCATGTCCGCGTTCAGGATGTAGCTCTCGTACTTGTACTCGTCCTTGACGCGGCATTGCCGGTAACTCGCCTGCATTCCCGCCTGCGGGTGCAGGTAAAGAACGTTACAGCGACGGCGCCCCTGCGAAAGAAGCCAGCTCGTGCGACTGATTGAATCAATGTGCGGGCGGGCGAATTTCCAATAAGGTTCCTGCCAGCCGATAACCGGCGGGCAATCCTCCTTCCGTTCGGCGCGCATGCTGTAGAACGCGGCATGCTGGCTGATGACTGTTACCCCGAGCGCCATCTGCCAGAAGGTGGCCACCTGCATGCTTTCGAGCCCCATCGCGTGGCCGCCCACGCCGTAGCTCTCGCTCAGGAGCTGGCCATCCCGAAGCTGGTTGGAAACCGACGAAGCCTGTTTCACCATTGCGGTGTAATACGCATGCGCTTCAATCTCAAAACGATGCGTGTAGAAATCATTCCCAAGAACGTCCACCCCCGGAAGGCCCTGGAACTCATACAACGGCATCGCGCTGCCAAGCTGCCGCGTCGCTTCTTTCAACGACGTCTCGAACACGTAGTGGCCGCTGTACTTGATCCCGTGCCGTTCACACCACTGGTGCATCGGAACCCCAAAGCCCTCGCGGAAAAGCTCAGCCGTCAGCGACCAATAGTCATAACGGACCGACTGGAAGCCGGGGATTTCAAACAACAACGCGGCGAGATGGGGACGAATCGCATACCCACGGCGTTTCTCAAATTCCGACTCAAACACCGGGCTCCATGGCAACATCCCGATACCCGCCATGCTCCCGGCCTCGTCCATGAAGCTGTGGGTGATGGTTGTCCCGAAGTGGGCGCCGAATCTCCGGAAGTACTCCTCGTGGGTCGATTTGAGGAAGACTTCCGTTGCGGCCGCGTTATAGTAGTCAATCAGGCCGCCGTCGATCACGTGACGGAACAGGAGAAGCCGCGTCCCCACGAATGCAGATGGGGCAACGTCCTTTGGGAGTTCCTCACACGTAATTTCGTCCCGCATGAGGTTGACGCTCTTGTCATACCTCCGCTGGAATCCGTGGTCAGGATCTGACCGTACAACTCGGAACGCGGCTACCGGGCTTCCAGGAAGGCGCGAGTAGTCTTTTCCGGGCTCCGGTGTAATGTCGAACAGCTTGAGGTGGCCAAGCTGCATCTCCCGGGGAAGGCCAACAAGTGCGCGCCCGCCTGCGCTTCCGGATGGCCAGCCCAGTTCGTCATAGATCCAGACGACGGTACCCTTTTCGGCGGCATGCTTGACAACCGCATCCACCGCGGCGAACCAGCGCTCATCGAGGTATTCCGCACTTTCGAGTCCCCCTCTGGCATGCATTACTGCTCCCGCCATGCCGGCTTCGATGAGGCGGTCGTACTGCCAGACGAGCCTCTCGGGGTGCAGGTGATCGTTCCAGAACCAGAAGATGACCGGGCGGTTCGTGGCCGGTGGGGAGACAAAGCGTTCTTTTGCCGCCTGAATTTCCATGGAAGAACCCTTTCAACGGGTTTTGCACGTGAGGATTGTCTCGAAAGAAACAACGGGAGGAGGGCGGGAAAAACACAAGGGGCCGTGCTGCTACGCCTGCACCGCACGACCCCGATTGCCTTTGTTCTGTTCAACCTTCAAAGATCGAACATGTCGTGTTCCGCATCGGTGAACAGGGCACGCACTTCCGCGACCGATTTCGCATTGATGAGCTTTGCGCGCAGGTCCTCCCGGTTCATGAGGCGTGATATCCGGCTCAGCATCCGAATGTGGGGGCCGCTCGGCTCCTTCGGCCCCAGAAGAATAAACGCGAGCCTCACCGGTTCACCATCCAGCGAACCGAAATCCACTCCCTCTTCCGTCACCGCGAACGCAGCGACAAGATCGCGCACGGCGTTGGTCTTTCCGTGGGGAATTGCGACACCGTGACCTATCCCGGTCGTCATGATTTTTTCCCGTTCCTCCACGGCATGCAGCGCACCAGCCGGGTCCTGAACGGAACCGCTTTTCGTTGCCAGATCAACAAGTTTCCGCAAGAGATCGCTCTTGTCCTTCGCTGGCAGCGCAACAGCGACAGCCGAGTCAGTCAGTAAGTCGCAAAGTTTCATCCGATAATTCCTGCCTTTCCACGGCACTTGTCCAAAGGTTGCGCACCTGCCTCCGGGTTTGTCGCTTCGTCACTCCCGATACGGCGTGCAGCCGGAAAGCCAAGGGGGTGAATGGGAATGTACAAAATAACACTCGGCCAGTGTTATATGCCATACCCCCCTTACCGCTCATCAGGGCGCCGATTGCGGCGCACTTTCGCGCCCCTCGCGGCCCATGAGCCATTCATAGTACGACCGGATCCACGTCCGGTACTCCGGCGGGAAGTCCGCTTTCAGCGCGTCGAGGAGCGCTTCCCGCAGAGCAGCTTTTCTCTCCCCGAGGTCTTCCGGTAAGGCGCCCGGCGGACGGAGCGGTTGGTGGCCCGCCGTCCTGGCAACCCGTTGCTCGCTCACCTTATCCTGCTGCAGCGAACGCTGCGCGTCAAGCAGACGCTGGAGGATGCGCTGTTGCCGATCCGCGAGACGAGGCCCGAGTTGCCGCCGCTCCATCTCCTCCGCCGCGCTTTCCATCTCACCCGCAAGATCCCCAAGCCGTCCGAGAACCTCCCTGTGGCGTTTCAGGGCCTCCGCAAGCTGCTGCATGAGCTGGCTGAGCGCCCGTTGCTCGGCTGCCATCTGGCCAAGCATCTGGAGGTCTGACGGTGACAGCGACGGCTGTTGTCCCAGCGCCTGCATCGCGTCATTCAACTGCTTCTGGCGACGGGCCGCCTCTCCAAGTTGGCGCAGAAGCTCTTCCAGACCTGTCCCCGATTCGCCAGTCTGCGCGTTCCGTTGTGCCGAACGGATCATGTCTACCGCCCTGTTGAGCGATGCCATCGCATTCTGCTGGCGTGGGACTGCAGAAGCCGTATTGTTCTGTTCAAGTGCTTCGCTCGCACCTTTCATCTCGATCAGCGCGGTGCCCAGTTCCTGCAGTGTTTCCGGAGGGATCAGGAATGTCTCCTGAGACGCTTCCATCACACGGCGTATCACCCCCGATGTTCCCTGCAGAAGGTCAACCTGCTCCTCGCCCTCACGGGAAGCACCGGCACTGCCTCTGCGCTGGCGCGTGCGGTTCCGAAGATCCTCCTGCATCATGGAAAGCCTCAGAAGGTCCGTCGCGGCCCGGTCAAGTTGCGCCGCGATTTCCCGTTTGCGCGCGTTCCGCCGCGCTTCAGCGGTGCGCTGCATGGCTCCGGCTGTCCGTTCGAGATCTTCCGCCAGCCGCGCCGCTTCACCTTTGTTCTGCGCACGCGCCGGTTCCCCCCCCTGCGCCAGCCTGTTTCCAACCTGCTGGAGGCGTTCTGCAATCCTGTTCCGGTCCAGTTCTTCGGCAACCGATCGAAGACTATCAGAAGGAGACGCAGGCAGGCCGCGCATTTCCTCCGCCATGCGTTCCAGCCGGTCCTGCGTTTCTGAAACCTGCCCGCCGAGTATCTGCTCCCGGTTGGCAAGCGTCTCCCGCGCCTGCCGGTCAAACGATTCCGCAACGTCCCGCTGCATTCGTGCAAGCTCCCGCAGTCGCTTGCTCATTGCGTCGAGCTGCTGTTCCGCCTGGGCCTCTTGCAGGAGCCTGAGGGTCCGGTCAAGCCGCTCCTCAAACTGCTCGCGGCTCTGCGCGAATCGTTGCAGCGCCTGTTGCACCTGACGCGGATCCGCCATCTGTTGGAGCGAATTCTGGAGCTCGGACAACGTCTGACGAAGCTCCGGCGTAACGATGTCCTCCATCATTTCCTGGATGCGCACGAGCTTCTCCATAGTCTCCGGAGCGAGAATATCGTGTTTCTGGAGCCGCTCGAGAGATTGCCGCAACGAGTCTGCAACCGCCTGCAATTCCCTGTTCAGTTCGCGTTGTTGTTGCAGGGCACGCTGCGATGCTTGGCGAGTCTCCCATGAAAGGCTCGGATTTTTCAGAAGCTCCCGGCGCGCCGCCTCAAGTTGCCGTGCTACCTCGTCCGCCTGCCGCGTAATCGCACTCAGATCCACAATCGCCTGTTGCTGTTGCTGCTGAGCCTCCGCGAATACCTCAGCGGCGCTGGGAAATCGCAAAACCTGCTCCTCGCTTTCCACTCGTTTCGGCCCTGATATGCGGTCGTTATCATAGACCGCCACACGATAATACACCCGTTCCTCAGGCAGCAGGTCCAGTTCGCCGACGTCCCATGTATAATGCACTTCCGCGCGTCCCCGCTCCAGCGTGGTAAGGGGCAGGCGCAGGGTCTTCGGTCTACCGTCGGGGCCGCGGTACACGAGTTCGGCACGATCGAACCCGAAATCGTCGCGCGCTTCTACCACGAGGGGAACCAGCATGTCCGCGCCCAGATCTGATTCCTGTTCTGGTTCCGTAATGCGCACAGAGGGATACTCGTCAGCCACCGTGGTGATACGGAATGCAATCGGATTGCGGTCTGAGTACCCGAACTCATCCACGAGGTGAATCGTGTAGTCACCCGAGTGTCGTACCGTCCAGTTGGCGGCGAGAACGTTGCCCTCTTTTCGAAGCGCCACCACCGCCGTGTCTCGCCCGAAGAAACGCAATTCTCCCCGCTGGACCGGTTTGCTCGGGTGCACGGCAAACGACGCGACGGTACCTGTCAGGGCGGCAATGTTACCCTCGTTTTCCGGCAGCGTATCAGGGCTCATTCCCGTGTAACCCGGGTACGTGAGAACAACGCGGACGCGCTCCACCGCGGGTGGGTTCACCACGGTCACTCGATATGTCGGAGATTCCAGTTCTCCCGCCACAACACGGTATTCAATGTCCGACCGCAACTGCAGCGCCTGCCAAATGAGCAGAGCGGAGTCTCCCACACTGACGATATCGCTTCGCCACGCCTGCGTCTGAAGGTCACGCGAAAACACTACGGCACTGCGGGGGTACGATCCGCTGAAACGCACCTTCACGGTCAGCGTATCGCCGCGAACCAGCCGCGTGTTGCCGGGGGTCAGCGTGAATGAGAACGGGGGCGGCGTAACAAACTGCACCGTCGGATGGACCAAACGGTTGAACGCAGAGGGTATCTGATCCGGGAAGGCGAACCACGAAACGCAAACCACAGCAAAGGTGACGAAGAACGCACCCGCGGAACGCGCCACCGGCCGCCACGAAATCAGCGGGCGCAGATCGACCTTCTCAAGCACGAGGGCGGCTTCACGTACTACCGAGTCGGCGAGGCTCCGCGACCCGGAAACCGGACGCGTCGCGAACTCCCAGCCCGCGATCAATCGTTCATTGAACTCCGGATATGCGTTTTCGATATCCCGGGCGATCGTCTCGTGTGTTCCCACTGCCCGCCGTACACGGGAAAAGATGAACCAGGCCGTAAAAACTGTCGTACCCACCCATCCGCCAAGCAACACGAAACGACCCACTGGCGGGAATGCGCCCACGGTCTCCAGAAGCACCGCAGCCAGTAACCCTGCCAGGCCGACAGCGCCCGTGGCCAGTGCCAGTGTCAACGCAGCCGCACGCCTCCGTTCCGCGCGAACACGGGACAGAATCGTACGAAGGGTATCAGTGGGAGTGTTCATCATGGTTCCGTTGCGTCGTGCACAAATCGTCCTGTGTACACAATAGCCCGGCAGTGGAGGTGGTTCCAACGAACGCAGAGCCAATGCCTTTGGGACGCGTCGCCGTGGTGATACCCGAAGGGTACCCCTCCGTAGGAAGGGTATGCCCTCCGGAGCAAATAGGCCTATATTCATCTCTCATTTCCGCGTCTTGATAATTACACACAACGAACCTTTGCGGGCGGAGGTACGCGTATGGGGGCGTTACGATTCGGAGATTTGCTGGCAGTCGTGCTGTACGCGGTTGCCATGTTGTGGCTTGGTTGGTGGTCGCAAAAGCGCATCAAGGGCACAGAAGGTTACTTCGTCGGAAATAGATCTCTGCCCGGCTGGGCAGTCGGCCTTTCAATACTTGCCACTGCTATCAGTTCCATCACGTTTCTCGCGTACCCCGGCAACAGTTACCAGGGCAACTGGTCGCGGCTTGTTCCTGGCCTCATGTTGCCCGTTGCCACGCTGATCGGGGTGTATTTCTTCGTCGTGTTCTACCGACGGACGCTCTTTGTGAGCGCCTATCAGTATTTTGAACAGCGGTTCGGGAACTGGGGAAGGTCTTACGCGAGCGTGCTGTTCACGCTCGGTTCGCTGTACCGCATGGGGATGGTCCTTTACCTGCTTTCGATCCCCATCAAAGTCATGTTCGGCCTCGACATTTCCACCACCATCCTGTTCGCCGGCATCATTGTGACGATCTACACGGTAATGGGCGGCCTTGAGGCGGTGATCTGGACGGACGTCGCACAGGGAATCATCCTGATTGCCGGCGGAGTGATTACGGTATTGATCGCGTTCATCGACGTCCCGGGTGGCGCTCACGAGATCATATCCCGAGGGATGGCGCAGGGCAAGTTCGACATGGCCGTATCCTTCGACTGGGACTTCACGAAAGAGACCATCTGGATTTTCATGCTCATGGGCCTTGTGGGAAACATCCAGGAGCTTTCCACCGATCAGACGAAAGTGCAGCGTTATCAGGCGGCGAAATCGGACAAAGGAGCCATCGGAGCAACTCTCACCGTGCTCGCGTGTATTCCCGTCTGGATGCTGTTCATGTTCGTGGGCACCTGCCTCTGGGCGTACTACACTGATTTTCCTCAGCTTCTTCCGGCAGGACTGAAAGCCGACTACGTGTATCCCCATTTCATTCTCACGCAGATGCCGACCTTTGTTGCCGGAATGGTCATTTCCGCGGTACTGGCTGCGGCGATGTCCACCATTGATTCCAGCATGAACGGCTCTGCGTCGGTGATGCTCGAGGATTTTTACAAGCGGCACTTCCGCCCCGGGAAGGAAGATCTTCACTATCTCAAGGTCGCGCGATACATCACCATCGCCCTCGGCATCATCATGATGTTCATCGCGTGGGGTCTGTCGCTGCTCGACGCGAACACGATCCTCGACATCGGGTTTTTCATCGGCGCGGTGATGGCGGGCGGGCTCGGCGGGTTCTTCCTTATGGGCTTCCTGTTCAAACACGTGAATAACAAAGGCGCGATGGTAGGCGTCGCAGCCGGTGTCATTTCCATTCTCTGGTGCACGTTGAGCCACCTCAACCCGGAACTGGGCATTCTGCCGGACTGGGCGGTGATCAAGATACACCCGTACATGATCGGCGTGATCGGGAATGTAGTCGTCTTCGTGGTCGGGGTGATCGCGAGCTTCTTCTTCCCACGTCCGACAGAGCAGCAACTGGCCGGTATGACGTGGTGGACGCGCGACCGCCGTTCGGAGAAGGAAGCGCTTGAGCAAGCCGGTCGCTGATCGTCAAGGTGTTTATTCCTCACAAAGAGGCGCGTCCACCGCAGGGCGCGCCTCTTTGCATTCGCAGCGCATGACGAAGAAGGCGAACGCCTGAACGCACATCCCACCGTTGTGCCACCCGCAGGGCGCGGGATACATTTCTCCGTTCCTAGCCCGTGCATGCGGGCGGAATGGCACGAGCGAAGAAGGGTTTTCCCGGGGAGGTGACCGATGGGACTTCGGTTGGGGGATGCAATCGCCATTGCGCTGTACGTCGCTGCGATGGTGTGGCTCGGCTGGCGGTCTCAGCGCCGGATCAAAGGCACTGATGGGTACTTCGTCGGAAACCGCAATATGCCGTGGTGGGCTGTCGGTATGTCGGTCCTTGCGACTGCCATCAGTTCCATCACGTTCCTCGCATACCCCGGAAACTCGTACACAGGCAACTGGTCTCGCGTCGTGCCGGGGTTGATGCTGCCTTTCGCAACCTTGATCGGCGTGTACTTCTTCGTGGTGTTCTACCGGCGAACCATGTTCGTCAGCGCGTACGAGTTCTTCGAACGACGTTTCGGCAACTGGGGGCGCTCGTATGCGAGCGTGCTTTTTTCGATCGGTTCGCTTTACCGCATGGGAATAATCCTGTACCTGATGTCCATCCCGATTCGCGTGGTGTTCGGCGGAAGCGCGTTGACCGTGATCCTGTTCGCTGGCATCGTGGTTACCGTGTATACCGTCATGGGAGGCCTCGAAGCCGTAATCTGGACAGACGTCGTCCAGGGGATGGTTCTGATCCTGGGTGGTCTGCTCACCGTGCTGGTGGCCTTTGCAGATGTGCCGGGCGGCGCGTCTGAGATCATCCATCGAGCCTCCATGGCGGGCAAGTTCGATATCGCCGTTTCGTTCGACTGGAAACTCGCTGAAGAGTCGTTCTGGGTGTTCGTCGTCCTCGGACTGATGAACAACGTTCAGGAACTCGCCACCGACCAGACGCTCATTCAGCGCTACCAGGCCGCCAGAACAGACAGGGGAGCAATAGCGGCCGTGCTCACCCAGTTGGCGTGCATTCCGCTCTGGCTTTTGTTCATGTTCGTCGGAACCTGCCTCTGGGTGTATTACCAGCATTTCCCGAACCTCCTTCCGGTGGGGATCAAGGCGGATTTCATCTATCCCCACTTCATCCTCACCCAGATGCCCACCTTTGTGGCGGGAATTGTGATCTCCGCCGTACTGGCGGCTGCAATGTCCAGTGTCGATTCCAGCATGAACGCCTCCGCCGCAGTTCTGCTCTCGGATTTCTACAAACGGCACCTTGCGCCGAATCGGACCGACACTCACTACCTGAAAGTCGCCCGATTCATCACCGCGGGACTGGGAGCTGCGATGATGGTGGTTGCGCTCGGACTCTCATCGCTTGAAGCCAGCACGATCCTCGAAGTCAGCTTTTTCGTCAGCGCGGTGATAACCGGAGGCCTGGGCGGGTTCTTCCTCCTCGGGTTCCTCATCACGCGCGCAAACGATCAGGGTGCACGGATAGGTGTTGCGGCTGGCGTGTTCTCAATTCTCTGGTGCACGCTCAGCAGTCTTCAGCCTGCGTTGGGGTTGCTCCCGACGTGGGCCGTGATCCGGGTGCACCCGTTCCTGATCGGTGTGGTGGGAAATGTCGTAATTTTCGCTGTTGGCGTCGCCGCGAGCTTCTTCTTCCCGCGTCCGACAGAGCAGCAACTCGCCGGTATGACGTGGTGGACGCGCGACAGGCGTTCGGAAAAGGAAGCGCTGGAGCAGGCCGGCCGCTGATTTCCCGTGCGTGCGCTCAGGACGAAGCACGCCTCGCTCCATGTGCCGGATCCAACCGCGGACAACGGAAATCTCCGGCAGCGCCATGCTGTTGCGCCACCGCGCAGCGCGGGGTGATCTTGTTGTTTCCTGCCCTGCACATGAATACCGCTCGCGCGTTCGAGGAACCATTCGTTCGGGGAGGTGACCGATGGGACTTCGGTTAGGGGATGCAATTGCCATCGCGCTGTACGTCGCCGCCATGGTGTGGCTCGGTTGGCGATCTCAGCGCCGGATCAAAGGAACCGAAGGGTATTTCGTCGGCAATCGGGCGATGCCGGGGTGGGCAGTTGGCCTTTCGATCCTGGCGACGGCGATAAGTTCGGTTACGTTCCTCGCGATGCCCGGGAACTCCTACCAGGGCAACTGGTCGCGTTACGTCCCCGGCCTGATGCTTCCTGTGGCCACCCTCATCGGGGTGTATTTCTTCGTCGTCTTCTACCGCCGCACACGCTTCGTCAGCGCGTACCAGTATTTCGAGAAACGCTTTGGCAACTGGGGTCGCTCCTACGCAAGTGTATTGTTCTCCATCGGTTCTCTCTACCGCATAGGCATGGTGCTGTACCTGATGTCCATCCCGATCAAGGTTCTGTTCGGGGGAGACATTCTCTCCATCATCCTGTTCGCCGGCATTGTCGCGACGGTGTACACCGTGATGGGTGGGCTTGAGGCGGTGATCTGGACCGACGTGGTTCAGGGTGGCGTTCTTGTTCTGGGCGGCGTGCTCACCATAGCCATTGTGTTCCTCGATGTGCCGGGCGGTGGCGCGGAGATCATCCAGCGAGCATCAGCGGCCGGGAAGTTTGACATGGCGGCTTCGTTCGACTGGAGCCTTAGCCGGGAGACAGTCTGGGTATTCGTTTTGATGGGATTGGTGAGCAATCTGCAGGAACTGGCGACCGATCAGACGAAAGTGCAGCGGTACCAGGCGGCAAAAACCGATAAAGGCGCTATCGGCGCCACGTTGACGGTGATCGCCTGTCTCCCGGTGTGGGCAATGTTCATGTTCATCGGGACCTGCCTGTGGGCATACTACTCAGACTTCCCGAACCTCCTTCCCGCCGGAATCAAGGCCGATTACGTCTATCCCCACTTCATCCTGACGCAGATGCCGACCTTCGTCGCGGGGCTTGTTATCTCGGCCGTTCTTGCCGCCGCCATGTCGAGCGTCGACTCCAGCATGAACGGATCTTCGGCGGCCCTGCTTGAGGACTTCTACAAGCGGCATCTCGCCCCGGGGCGCACCGACACGCATTATCTTCGCGTCGCCCGTGGCATCACGGCGGTGCTGGGCATCCTGATGATGGTGATCGCGTGGGCGCTTTCCCTGCTCCAGGCCGATACCATCCTCGAAATGTGGATATTCATCAACGCAGTGGTGGCGGGCGGCCTTGGCGGCTTTTTCCTGCTGGGCTTCCTCTTCCCGCATGCAAACGACAGAGGAGCCAGAATCGGCGTGGCTGCGGGGGTAGTTGCGATCCTCTGGTGCACCCTGAGTCACCTGAACCCGCAGTTCGGGTTGCTCCCCGGCTGGATTGTTCTGAACGTACACCCCTACCTCATCGGGGTGGTCGGCAACGTGGTGGTGCTGCTTGTCGGAATAGCCGCAAGCCTGTTCTTCGCCAGACCAACGGAACAGCAGCTCGCCGGCATGACGTGGTGGACGCGCGACAGGCGCCCTGAACAAGAGGTGCTCGCTACATCCGTCTCATCCGGTCTATGACAGCACTGATCCGCCTTACACTTTGCAGGAATCGGCGATTTTCACCTTCTGCACCGGGAGACTGACCATGCCAGAACGCCCCAACGTTCTGTTCTTCATGAACGACCACACCAACGCCGAGGCAGTTGCCCCTGGCAGTCCGTGCATCAAGCCGAACCTTGATCTGCTGGCGCGCGAGGGTATCCGCTTTGAACGATGTCACACGACGAACGCCATCTGCTCGCCCGCGCGCGCATCGCTCATGACATCGCTGTACCCGTCGACGCACGGCATGTGGGATTGCACGCACACTCAACGGCCCGAATGGGTGGACGTTCCGGCAAGCCGCTTCACCTATTTCTCCAATCAACTGGCCAACGCAGGGTACACGAACGGCTACTTCGGGAAATGGCACGTCGAGCAATCGCTCAGGCTTGAAGACTTCGGCTGGCACGAGTATGACGTAAATATCGGCAGCATGCGGCACGCGCCGGCGGAACACGGGAAGGTTGTTGTGCCGAAGGAAGGCTACCGCGATTACCTGCTGTGCGGCGTGGACAGCTCGGGAGAGGAATACACGCACCCCGCGTTTGACAGAGGATGCGATTTCATACGACGCACGGCAGCCGACGGGAAACCGTTCTGCTGCTTTGTTTCCACCTCAGAACCGCACGACCCTTACGTACCGCCCCAGCGCTTCCTCGATCTCTACGACATCAGCAGTATCCCGTTGAGCCCCACTCTCCGAGAGGAGCCCTCAGGCAAACCGGAAGTGGTTCGACGCATGCGGGCCGAGTGGAGCAGCCTCACCGACGCCGACTGGCGGAGAATCCGTGCCTCCTACTGGGCAGTCATCACCGCGGTAGATGCGGAGATCGGCAGGATCCTGAATGTGCTCCACGAAACAGGCCAGTACGACAACACCATCATCGTATTTCTGAGCGACCACGGCGATATGCTGGGTTCCCACGGGCTGGCCACGAAGGGCGTTGGAACTGCATACGAGGAAGTGCACAATGTCCCGCTGATCGTGCGAGGACCCGGAATCAAACGAGGGATTGAGGACTGCCGGACAATGACCAGTCTGGTCGATCTTGCGCCGACAATTCTTGATCTGTGCGGTGCGGATCCACTTCCCCGCGCTCAGGGTAGATCACTGCGCCCGGTGCTCGACGGCACCGCCGACCCGGCAGACTGGGAGGACGCGTACGCAGAATTCTTCGGGCAACGATTCGTCTACACCCAGCGCGTCACCTGGCACGGGGACTGGAAGTATGTCTTCAGCCCCGGCGGCGTGGACGAGCTGTACAACCTTGCATCCGACCCGCACGAGCGCCACAACCTCGCCGAGGACCCTGCTCATCGGGAGGTGCTTATCGACATGTGCAAGCGCATGTGGCGCAAAATGAAGGAAATCGGCGACGAGTCCCTTTTCAACACGCATTACGCCACGTTGCGAACCGCCCCGATCGGTCCGCTGTCTGTCATGTGATCACCAAAAAAAGGAGGGCGCCACATGCGCGCCCTCCTTTTCTGTTCCTGCGGTCTTCAAATCTCACCGCGTGTCTTTCGCGCGGCGTCTCACATAGAACGCCTGCCCTTTGTACGTGGTTTTGACCACAAGCCCCTTCTGCAGGGCCTGATCAAGCACATTGACATCCGCACCGGCGCGTGCAAGGAACGACAAAACCGCATCCTCTCGCATGGGATGCACGGCAAGAATTCCCAGCAGCGCGTCGCCCGCATCTCCCAGTGATGCGAATGCGTCCCCTTCGTACTTCGTCAGCAGCTCCACTCGCGGAAACCGAAGGCTCAGCGCGCGGTGCGCGGCCACAAGCGCGGCATCATCAGGGAACTCGACCCAGTCCTTTGCCGGCGGGCGTGTCGGAATCATCAGATACGCCATTGCCGGCTGCAACTGCGCGAGAAATACTCCTACCGCGTCCATTTCCTCTTCGCTGTCGTTCAGGTGGGCCACCAGCATCGTTTCCGAAACAAGCTTCCCTTTGAACCCGGAAGCAAACTCACGCGCCCCATCCAGAATGGCGGGAAGTGACAGCCCGCCGTGGGAATGGTCGATTTTCCTCCAGGTTTCCTCCCTGACCGAATCCACTTTGAGGGACACCCAGTCGGCCCTGGCAAGGTCCGCTCGCACATCCTCCCGCCAGATCAGGGACGAATTGCTTATCACCGCAACCGGGATACCAAACTCCCGCAACGCAGAAATGTGAGCACCCAGATTGATATCCAGCGACGGCTCTCCATCGGGCACGAACGCGAGGTAATCGATCTTCTCTCCCGACGCGCGGGCATCGTTGACTTTTGCGCCCACCGCCTCAACTATCTGCTCCGTGGAGTAAAAAACCCGCCGCTCGATCGCCATCTCGGAGGTGGTGCCGACCTGGCAGTACACGCAGTTGAACGAACAGACCTTGGGCGGAATGTTATTGATCCCGAGGCTGTGGCCGAGGCGCCTCGAAGGTATTGGACCAAATGCGAGCATGGTGGCACTCCGGATGGCTCGGGAGGACTGCGAAATGCCTTGGCGTCCTCCCGATGAAGGATACTGCAGCCTTGCGAAGATTGCTCAGACGGGGAATTCAAACAGCTTTGCGAACATCTCCGACACCGACTCGTTCGTATGAATCCTCCGGATAACGTCAGCCAGCATCGGTGCCGTGCTGACAACGCGAATCTTCGGCGATTGTTTCTCCGGAGGAATCGGTATCGTGTCGGTCGTGATAAGCATCTTCAACGCCGGGTGGCCAAGCCGTTCCACGGCTTTCCCCACAAGCACGGGATGGGTGATCGCCATGTAGATTTCCGGTCGCGCACCTCGCTCCACCAGCGCGTCAATGTGGCGAACAATACTCCCGCTGGCGATGATATCGTCCACTATGACCGGCGTTTTGTCTTCAACCTCGCCGATGATCTCCGTCACCGTCACGTCGAGACCTTTTCGCCGCTTATGCGCAATCGCCATGGGAATGTGGAGGATTTCCTGGAACTTCTCCACCAGCTTCGCGCGGCCGACGTCCGGGGCAATAAGCACCGGGTCAATCAGGCTCAGCTTCTTCAGCTCCGCCGCCATGGCAGGAATAGCCGTGAGATGGTCCAGCGGAACATGAAAGAACCCCTGGATTGCCGAGTTGTGAAGGTCCACCGACACCGCGCGGTCGGCTCCAGCGGTGGTGACGAGATCCGCCATGAGCTTTGCGCTGATCGGTTCGCGGCCCGTAGCTTTGCGGTCCTGCCTTGCGTACCCCATGTAAGGCATGATAACCGTGATGCGCGATGCCGACGCGCGACGTACGGCGTCGATCATGACGAGCAGTTCCATGTACGTCTCATTCACCGGCGCACACGTGGACTGAATGATAAATACGTCAGCCCCTCGCACGTTTTCCTGCAGCAGGACATAGCTCTCCGTGTCGGGGAACTGCGTCACCATGGCTTTGCTGAGTTCGAGCCCCAGCTCTTTGGCGATGGCCCGGGCGGTATCCGGTATGGAACGCCCGGCGAACAACACAATCGGTCCCCACGGGTTCACACACGTATTAGCTTGCACGGCTTTTCCTTCTGCGTCGCGCACCCCGATGCGGCACGAGGCACCACGTGAAACACGGCTTCCGTCGAACTAGAAACAGGGGGCGGAGAGACATTGCCCCGAGTAATGAAAATCGGCACTCAGAGCGGAGCGGTCAATGGAGCACGACACAAGTGCGCGAAACACGAGCAGACTCACACCTCTCCGACAATTCCCCCGGAAGCGGCGCACGCATGTCGGCGAAGCCTCCCGGTGCGTCAGACCGTCCTGAGGTCCACCAGAAGGCGCTCCAGCGCAGCCTCGTCATTCACCAGGTACACCTTTGCGCCGTGCATGGTTCTTACCCTGCCATACCGGCACGGCTCCCACGTTCCTTCCGGCTTCCCGACTTCCCCGCACGGGACCTGCCCCGAAGAAAACTCCTCCAGCCAGTCGAGACAGACAGGGTCTTCAGGCGGAAGAAAAATCCAGGGGACGCCACGAAGGAACGAGTGTCGCATTTGGATGCCGAACGGTTCGGCGTCGATGAACTCACTGCCCGTCCACGATCTGCTCACCACCATCGCCCGGTACGCAGACGTATCGAAGTGCCCGTAACGGCTGTCACTGGCGATGCGATCCGCATTCCAGCCCGCGCGATCGAAAAGCTCGTCACATGCGGTCGCCGCATCGTACGACCAGAAATTCCGGTAGAGGTACGCCAGTCGCGGTCGTTCCGGCTCTTCCAGCCCCTTGTACGCCGCCGCAAGGGCGCTGACCGCCTGCTGAAACCCTGCGTGGTGCAGTGACCAGTACTCGTTCGTGTCATGGCGGGCGTTGTGTATCGCGTGTTCGGCGTACGGCACATCCTCCCTGCGCACGCTCAACACGGGGAACCTGGGAGGCATGATCGTCCAGTTTCTGCTGTCCGGATATGCATCGTCGGTCGTCAGGATTCCGTTGATGATCCCGCCGGTGAGCCGCCCCTGTTGATCGTTTTCGCAGTGGTTCGACCATCCGTGGTAGCGCCCGACGTTCACCCTGCCGGCGTCCACCACCTGCGAGACGCCGTGCGGGTTGCGACCGAGCAGCCAGGCGAGCTGGGCTTCCGCTTTGTGAAGCCATTCACGCCTGCCGGTGAGACGGCCCGCCAGCGCATACACATACGCGACGTTGCCAACCCACGCATTGCGCCCCATTGTACCGCCGCTGAGTTCACCCCTCTCGCCGCCACTGGCGCACTGCAGGGCAAGATCCCACGGCCGGCCGAGGGTGTACGGCTCCATCCACGCCAGTTTGCGTTCGACTGCCCGCAGTATCTTCTCCCGCGCCGGATGTGCCGGCTCGTCCACAAGGAGCTCCATCAACACCGTGATCGGGTGGAACGTATGTTTGAGCCCCGCGGGCCGCCCGAATGACCCGTCTTCCGCCTGCTGGGCTAGCAACGGGTCCACAAGGGCGAACGCGTTTTCACGGTACTCCGGCCGATCGGTGGCGCGGTAGAGGTCGTACCAGAACGTCACCCAGTACGGGTGCCCCGCCATGCCTGGGTAGGTTTTTTCCACGTGCGCGCCGCTCTTGAGCGCCGCGTTGGCGTAGGTCCACCGGCGCGGATCGTCTACTCCCCGTGCACACCGGGCGGCGGTGGCAAGCGCGGTGGCCAGATCGAGCACCAGGCCACCGTTGTTGTGGCTGGTGTAGTCGTAAAACCGGCTGCGCGGGTGCATGACCTCTCCGTGGCCGGAGTCCTCCTCGATCTTTTCCCCCCAGAAGATCGCCCAGTTCGAGTTGTACCGTTCGCCGGTTTCTGGGCGCACGTGGGTGTACCACGCGTGGATCGGCCCGACGAATGAGCCGTCGGGGTTCTGCACCTTCAGGAAGAAATCCGCACCCCAGAATATTTCTGACAGCACATCGGGGATGTCGCCGCCATAGGTCTGTTTCGGCAGATCCACCCGTTTGTGCATCAGCGCCAGCGTTTCAAGCACATACCCGAAATAGTGGAACCACTTGTTGTAGTCGCCCGCATCGTGCCAGCCGCCCCGCAGGTCGCGGTACTCAAGCACCTTCCCGTACGTCTCGTCCTGTGCAACGCTCCGCCAGAGCGCGTCGTTGGTGTGGCAGGGCTTGTGGTAGCCGGGAATCTCTACGCCGCAGCGCTGGAGATAGCTGTACTTCGCCACCGTGTAGGCGAGATGCTCATATACGCCGTTCCAGATGCGGATCGGCGCGGATTCGACGATCCTGTCCGGCATGTGCACACGCAGCAGGTAGTATCCCTCGCGACGCAGCGAGGTGAAATCGGCGACCC
The DNA here is from genome assembly GCA_029547385.1 of Candidatus Latescibacterota bacterium. Taxonomy (GTDB): domain Bacteria; phylum Latescibacterota; class MWCZ01; order MWCZ01; family MWCZ01; genus MWCZ01. Next base: position 110 of record JAKPPK010000054.1, on the reverse strand, counting down.
ACGTCCAGCGGGCCCACATGTCGCGACCCGTCGGTTCGAGCGTGCCTTCCGCGTAGTTCCGGCCGCGCAGTGTGTCAAATAGCTCCCAGCGAATCGCGCCTTCCACGGGC